>NZ_LFJB01000071.1:0-49516 GCF_006658625.1 Bradyrhizobium sp. UNPF46 | reverse complement strand
ACGGCATCGCCCGCCATCCGCGCCGATTCCTGCACCTGACGGCTGATCTCGCCGACCGACGAGGCCATCTCCTCGGTCGCCGAGGCCACCGACTGCACGTTGGTCGAGGCTTCTTCCGAGGCGCTGGCAACGGTGGTCGCCAGCCTCTGGGACCGGTCGGCGGTCGACGTCAGCGTCGACGCCGAGGCCTCCAGCTGGGTCGAGGCCGACGACACGGTCTGGACGATCTCGCCGATCATGGTTTCGAATTCGCGGGTGATGTTGTCGACGCGGCGGCCGCGCTCGATCTTGGCTTCGGCATCGGCGGCCGCAGCCTCGTCGGCGGCCTTCTTGGCGATCAGCGCCTCCTTGAAGATCTGGAGCACGTCGGCCATCGCGCCGATCTCCGTCTTCTCGCCGCGATGCGGGACGTCGGCGGAGAGATCGCCCTTGCCCAGGGCCTGCATCGGCTCGGTGATGGAAGCGATCCCGCTGGAGACGTCGCGGACGAGATAGACGCTGAGAGCAATGCCGATCAGGACGGCGGCGCCGAGAATGACCGAAACCAGCATGAAAGCGTAGGAATAGCTGTCGGCGGCTTCCTGAGCGGCCTGTTCACCGCCCTTGGTGTTGAGCTCGATGTCCTTGTTCAGGACCTCATCCGCCTGAAGGCCGATCTTGTTGACCGTCTTGGAGTTGAGCTCCTGCGCCTCGCGCGGGATCTTGCCGGCCTCCTTGCGCGACAAGGCCATCACCTCCTCAGTGCCCTTCTTGTATTCGTCCCAGAGCTTGGACCACTGGCTGTAGAGCGCCCGCTCTTCCGGGGAGCTGATCATGGGCTCGTACTTGGCGCGCACCTTGGCGAGCGCCTCGCTCACCGTGGCGGCGGTCTTCTCCGTCGCGAGCTTGTCGTCCAGAGCTTCGGCCAGCATGTGCTGACGAACCACGTTGCGATACGTGATGACGCTGGCCCGCAGGTCGCCGATCACCCGCACGCTGGGCATCCAGTTCGCGGTGATGTCGGTGGTGTTGGCATTCATCGACCGCATCTTCATCACGGCGAGCAGGCCCATGCCGGTCATCGCGACCAGCAGGAACGCCACGACGCTGATGATCTTGGCGCGGATGGAAAGCTTGGCAAACATAATCGGGTCTCGTTGTGCTGGCGCGAGCGCGCGTCGGAAGCTCTAAGAATCAACCAAAAGGAGCAGCGCCGATATCAGACAGCAGACCATCTGCTGAGATGTTAACTACGACTCCGTACGAGTACGGAAAGCGAAAGAAATGAACAGGCGCCTAAGGACGCCCTGCGCTCAGCGCATGAGCCTAAGCGCATCCGAGAAGAAGTCGGGACCACCGAAGTTTCCAGACTTCAACGCGAGCAGCATGTCGCCTGCTTCAGCACCGACGGCGCGCAACACCGGAACGCCCGCGGCGATCTCCGCGCCGACGAGGAATCCGGGAATCTCGAGGCGGTCGACGACCGCACCGGAGGTCTCGCCGCCGGCCACGATCAGCCGCCGAACACCTGATTTTACTAAGTTTTCCGCAATGTCGGCCATCGTCTGCTCGATGGCGTGACCGGCCGCGTCGCGGCCGTGGCGGGCCTGCAGGGCCGCGACCTGATCCGGCGTCGAGCTCGAGGCGATCAGCACCGGACCTTCGGCCAACCGGGGCCTCGCCCAGTCCAGCGCACGCTGCGCCTCGCCCGGTCCCGTAAGAATACGGTCCGGATCGAGATGGAGCACCGGCATGACTTTTTCGGCGCTGGCGATCTGCTTCAGCGTCGCCTGCGAGCAGCTTCCGGCAAGGCATGCCGCCGTTCCGCCGACGGCCGCTTCGGCCGCGCTGCTCGCCGCCGCGGGCTTGACCTTGCCCGTCGACACCAGCGCCCGCGCCAGTCCAAGGCCGATGCCGGAGGCCCCGACCGACAGGCGATGTTCGCCGGCGACGAGGCCAATGGTTTCGAGGTCGCGGTCGAAGACGGCATCGATGATGGCGGCACCGATGCCTTGGGCCGCAAGCTCGGCCAGCCGCGCCCGCACGGCGTCCGTACCACGCGCGACGGTGGCGAGGTCGACGAGGCCGATCTTCGTCCCGCTCTGACGCGCGAGCACGCGCACCAGATTGGAATCATGCATCGGATTGAGCGGATGGTCCTTCAGCGGGCTCTCGTTCAGCGGCACGGCGCCGACGAAGAGGTTGCCCTGGTAGACCGTGCGACCGGTCTCCGGGAAGGCCGGCGTCACCAGCACGGCTCCCTCGCTGCAATCGGCGCGCAACGCGTCCATGACGGGGCCGATATTGCCGGCGTCGGTGGAATCGAAGGTCGAGCAGATCTTGAACAGCACATGGCTCGCACCGCGGCTGCGCAGCCATTTGTCAGCCGCGCGCGAGCGCGACACGGCAAGTCCCGCCTCGATCGAGCGGCTCTTCAGAGACACCACGACAGCGTCGACCTCGGGCAGCGCGAGATCGTCGGCGGGGATGCCGATGGTCTGCACGGTGCGCAGGCCCGCGCGCGTCAGCGTGTTGGCGAGATCGGAGGCGCCGGTATAATCGTCGGCGATGCAGCCCAACGCAAGGGTCACGGCTTCACTCCCGCGTAAGGCTTGAACCAGGCGAGGCCCTCGGTGGTCTTGCCACGCGGATTGTATTCGCAGCCGACGAAGCCGGCATAGCCGAGACGGTCGAGCTCTTGGAACAGGAACGGATAGTTCAGCTCCTCGCCGTCGGGCTCGTTGCGCGAGGGGATGCTGGCGATCTGGACGTGGCCGATGATCGGCATCATCTCGCGCAGCCGCATGGTGACATCGCCGTGGATGATCTGGCAGTGATAGATGTCGAATTGAAGCTTGAGGTTCGCAAGCCTCAGCTCCTGGATCAGGTCGCGGGCGAAGCCGAAATCGTTGAGGAAGTAGCCGGGCACGTTGCGCGCGTTGATCGGCTCGATCACGACGTCGATGCCGTGCGGTGCGAAGAACTCCGCGGCCCATGCCACCGATTTGTAGAAGGCCTCGATCGCGACGCGTTCGCCGCGGTTGGCGATGCCGGCCATCAGGTGCAGGCGCTTGACACCGGTCGCCTTGGCGTAAGGCAGCGCCGTCTCCAGGCTTGCCTTGAGATCATTGAACCGCGAGGGGAGCGCCGCGAAGCCCTTCTCGCCGGCATTCCAATCGCCCGGCGGCAGGTTGAACAGCGCCTGGGTCAGGCCGTTGCGCTTGAGACGCTCGCCGACCGCTTCGGCGGGATGCTCGTACGGAAAGAGAAACTCGACCGCGGTGAAGCCGGCTTGCGCAGCGGCATCGAAACGATCGAGGAACGGCACCTCGGTGAACATCATCGAGAGATTGGCGGCAAAACGGGGCATGGGAGTCCTCTTCGTTACTTGTCGCCGGGCAGCTTCACGCCGGTGACCTGCGCATACATGCGCGCGACCGAGGCGTCGTCATCGCGGCCCATGCCGGCGGCAGCCGTCATCAAGAACATCTGGAGAGCGGCAGCGGAGACCGGCACGGGGAATCGGGCGCTGCGCGCCATGTCCTGGATGATGCCGAGGTCCTTGACGAAGATCTCGACGGCGCTGCGCGGCGTGTAATCGCCGTCGAGCACGTGCGGCATGCGGTTCTCGAACATCCAGGAATTGCCGGCGGAGGCGGTGATCACCTCATAGACCTTGCGGATGTCGAGGCCCTGCTTGGCCGCGAAGGCCATCGCTTCCGATGCGGCCGCGATGTGCACGCCGGCCAGCAACTGGTTGATCATCTTGAAGGCGGCGCCCTGACCAGCGGCATCGCCGAGCTCGTAGAGTTTCGCAGCCATGGCATCGAGCGCCGGCCGGGCCTTTGCGAACGCGGCGGAGCTGCCGGAGGCCAGGATCGTCAGCTCGCCTTGCGCGGCGCGCTGCGCGCCGCCGGAGATCGGCGCATCCAGATAAAGCCGGCCGGTTGCCTCCAGCTGCTTGGCGAGGCGCCGCGCCACTTCGGGATCCATGGTGGCGGAGGAGATGAAGACGCTGCCCTTCGGCATGGTCTCGGCGGCCCCGTCCTTGCCGAACAGGATCGCCTCGGTCTGGGCGGCGTTGACCACGACGCTGACGACGATGTCGGCGTCCTTGGCAGCCTCGGCCGGCGTCTTTGCGCCCGCCCCGCCGTCCTTCACGAAGCGCGCCACTGCGTCAGCCGAAACGTCACAGCCGGTAACTGCGTGGCCGGCGCGCTTCAGCGAGGTCGCCATGCCATACCCCATCGAGCCGAGCCCGATGACGGCGATGCGCTGTTTTTGAGACGTGGAGGCGGACATATGCAACTGACCCTTGCGAACGTTTCCTGGACGGCCGTCCTTTGCGGCGGCTCGGCGAACCGATAACACGGCTTGGCCGCGCTGCCAAAGCGTGAGACAAGCGGACATGACGGCCATGAGAACTGAAACCAGCGACGAGACGAGGCTGCGCGAGGACATCTGCCGCTTCGGACGGTCCCTGTTCGAGCGCGGGCTGACGCCGGGATCCTCCGGCAATATCAGCGTCCGCCTCGCCGGCGGCGGCTGGCTGGTGACGCCGACCAATGCCTCGCTCGGCTTCCTCGATCCGGCAAAGCTGTCACGGCTGGACGCGGAGGGTAAGCTGGTTTCGGGGGATGCCCCGACCAAGGAAGTTCCGCTGCACACCGCGCTCTACGACACGCGCGGCACTGCGCGTGCGATCGTGCATCTGCATTCCACTCATTCGGTCGCGCTCTCGATGCTGCCGGAGATCGACCCGCGCGCCGCGCTGCCGCCGATGACGGCCTATTATTTGATGAAATGCGGCGCCACCGCGCTCGTGCCTTACTACCGCCCCGGCGATCCCGCGGTCGCCGATGCGATCAAGGGCCTGGCGGGGAAATATTCATCGGTGCTGCTCGCCAATCACGGCCCGGTCGTCGCCGGCGACACGCTGGAGGCGGCGGTGTTCGCGACGGAAGAGCTGGAGGAAACGGCGAAGCTGTATCTGCTGCTGCGCGGGCTGAACCCGCGCTATCTGTCGCCGGAGCAGGTGAACGATCTGGTGAAGGTGTTCGGGGTGACGCTGCCGGAGCATGGGCACGAACCAAACACACCGACGTCATCCTGAGGTGCGCCCGGCGCGATGCTTTGCATCGCGCCGGGCGCCTCGAAGGATGGGCTACGGGTGCTCGCGGCTCATCCTTCGAGGCGCGCAAGGGCGCGCACCTCAGGATGACGGCTGAATTTGCCGCGCCAGAAAGCTAAAGCCCCAGATACGCCTTCCTGACATCCGGATTGCCCCTGATCTCCGCGGCGGGGCCCTGCATCAGCACGCGGCCGGTTTGCAGGATGTAGGCGCGGTCGGCGATCTCGAGGCACTCGGCCATGCGCTGCTCGACGATCAGGACGGTCATGCCGCTGTCGCGGATCAGCTTCACCGCCTGGAAGATCTCGTCGACCAGCTTCGGCATGATGCCCTGCGAGGGCTCGTCGAGCATCAGAAGCCGCGGGCGCGTCATCAGCGCGCGGCCGATGGCGAGCATCTGCTGCTCGCCGCCGGAGAGCGTCTCGGCGCGCTGCTCCAAACGTTCCTGAAGGCGCGGAAACAGCTTGAAGACGAGATCGAGCGGCGCCTCGCGGTCGGCCTCGCCGCGATAGAGATAGCTGCCGAGGCGCAGATTGTCGCGCACCGACAGGCGCGGAAACAGGCGGCGGTTCTCCGGCACATAGGCGATGCCGGCCGCCGTGATGTGATGCTGCGCCATGCCGTTGATCTGCTTGCCGTCGAAGGTCACGCTGCCCGAGCGCGGACGCTCGGCACCGGCGATCGACTTCAGCAAAGTCGACTTGCCGGCACCGTTGGCACCGGCAACGCAGACGATCTCACCCTTGGTGACCTCGATACTGACCGCGGAGATCGCGACCAGACCCTGATAGGCGGTCGTGACTTCACGCACCGACAGCATGACGATCTCCCAGATATGCCTTGATCACCTTGGGATCGCGGACCACTTCAGCGGGCTTGCCCTCGACCAGGACCTTGCCGAGGTCGAGCACGATGGCGCGGTCGACCAGCGGCATCACGATCTCCATGACGTGCTCGACCATCAACACGGTGATGCCGGCATCGCGCACCTTGCGCACCAGGGCAACGCCGGTCTGCGCCTCGGTCGGCGTGAGGCCGGTGAGGACTTCGTCGAGCAGCAGCAGCTTCGGCTCGGTCGCGAGCGCACGGGCGACTTCGAGGCGGCGCTTCTCGGCCGGCACGAGGTCGCTCGCGAGCACGTCCGCGCGCGCGGCAAGGCCGGTGAACTCGAGCACCTCATGCGCCTTGCGACGTGCCTCGCGCATCACGGTGTTGCGCACGAGGGCACCGACGATGACGTTGTCGATGACGGTCATGGTCTCGAAGCTCTTGACCACCTGGAAGGTGCGCCCCACCCCGCGCTGGCAGCGCGCGGCCGCCGGCATGTGGGTGACGTCCTCGCCGTCGAATAGGATCGAGCCTTGCGTCGGCGGCAAGACGCCGGCGATGAGATTGAACAGCGTCGACTTGCCGGCGCCGTTGGGGCCGATCAGGCCGACGATCTCGCCGCGGCCGACCGAGATCGAGACGTCGCTGTTGGCAACGAGGCCGCCGAACCGCTGCCAGACGCCACGGGTTTCGAGAAGCGCGGTCATCGGGCAGCTCCCGTCTTCTTCGGGCGCGAGAACAGGCTGAGCAGTCCCCGCGGCAAGGCCAGCGAGATCAGGACGATCAGCGTGCCGTAGACGATGAGGTCGACACCGCGCCCCGAACCGCCGAACTTGAAGCGCGTCAGCTCGGTCAATGGGATCAGGATGGCGGCCCCTAACACCGGCCCCCACAGGGTGCCGATACCACCGAGCACGGCGGGCAGCGCCATCAGCAGCGAAAACTGGAAGCCCATGACGCTTTCGGGATCGATGTAGGAGACGAACTGGGCGTAGAAGCTGCCGCCGACCGCGACCAGGAAGGCAGAGACCGCGGCCGCGCCCATCTTGGAGTTGAACACGTCGACACCGAGGCTCTCGGCCGCGTCCGGATTGTCCTTCACTGCACGCCACCAGAATCCCCATTTGGAGTTCTCCAGCCACCAGGTGACGAACCAGGCGAGGCAGCACAGCGCCAGCGCGAAATAGAAGTACGGCAGCTTGGTGCGCAGGAACTGGAATTTCAGCCAGCTGTCGCCGCGGATCGGAATGGTGATGCCCATGGCGGCGCCGGCCCATTCCCAATTGTGGAACAGCAGCAACCCGATCTCGGCGATGACGATGGTGGCGATCACGAAGTAATGGCCACGCAGGCGGAAGAAGGGATAGCCGAGCCCCATCGCGATCAGCGCCGACACCACGCCGCCGGCCAGCATGCCGAACCAGGGCAGCACGCCGAACTTGGTGAACAGCAGCTCGGTGGTGTAGGCCCCGAGGCCGAAATAGAGCGCATGGCCCAGCGAGATCTGCCCGCAATAGCCGGACAGGATGTTCCAGCTCTGCGACAATCCCGCATACATCAGCGTCAGGATCAGGATGTTCTGGACGACGACGTCCTTCACGAACAATGGCGTCGCTGCGGCAATCGCGGCGAGCACCGCAGCGATGATGAGGTCGCGGCGGCGCCGCGCTGCAAATTCCTTGTCCATCAGATCGATCCGAACAGGCCGCGCGGCCGGATGAAGACGACCAGCAGGTAGACGGCGTAGATGCCGACCGACTTCAGCGACGGCGGCAGCACCAGCGCGGTGGTGGCTTCGACGAGGCCGACGATGATGCCGCCGGCGAAGGCGCCGAACACGCTGCCGAAGCCGCCGAGCGCCACGGTGACATAAGCGATCAGGGCGAAGGACGCCCCGACGTCGGGATAGATGTAGAAGAAGCTCGCCATGATCGCGCCGGCGAGACCGACCAGCGCGGCACCGAGGCCCCAGCCGAACGCAAACACGCGGTTCTTGTCGATGCCGACCAGCGCGACCGCACCGGGATCTTCGCGGGTGGCTTCCAACGCGCGGCCGAAATCGGTGCGATGGATGAAGAAGTAGAGACCGGCGAAGGCGAGGATCGAGACCAGTGCGCCGAACAGCTGCGGCTCGGGCAGGAAGATGCCGGCAATCGAGACAGTCTTGCCGCCGAGCCAGGACTGCGGAATGCTGCGATAGTCCGGCGTAAAGAAGAATTGCGCGAGGCCGCGCATCACAATGGCAAGGCCGAACGTGGTGAAGATCTGCACCATACCGGCATTGGCCTTGGCCCGCATCGCGAAGCGTACGATCAAGAGGTAGATGACCGCTCCGAACACGAACAGGGCAGCGGCGACCAATGGCGCCGACAGCAAGGGATCGATGGCAAAGAACGCGAACAGGAAGAAGGACAGGTACATCGCGATCATCAGGAACTCGCCATGGGCGAAGTTCGTGACGTCCATCAGGCCGAAAATCAGCGCGAGGCCGACCGCGATCAATCCGTAGAGCAGGCCCATGAGCAGGCCGCTCGCGAGACTCTGGATAATGGCTTGGGCTGTCAAAAGTCTGTCCCCCGAAATAGATCCTCATCCTGAGGAGCGCGCACAAGCGCGCGTCTCGAAGGATGGCCCAGCCCTCGTCCTTCGAGACGCGGGCTGCGCCCGCTCCTCAGGATGAGGGCGGGAGCTACGTCTGAGCTCCCGCGTTGCAAGTCTTACTTCATCGGCCAGACCGCTTCCGCAATCGCGGCCTGCGGCGGGAAGATGGTGACGAACTTGCCGCCGATATATTGCAGCAGCACCGGATCGGCATCGTTGTTCTGGCCCATCTCGTCGAACTTGACGCGCTTCCAGGGCATGATGGTCTGCTCGCCCGGGATGTCGGTCGCCGCCAGCGCATCGCGGATCTTCTCGCCGTCGGTCGACTTGGCGCGGCTGATGGCATCGGCCAGGATGATCAGGCCCATGAACTGGCGCGAGGTGAGGTCGTTGAAGTCCTTGCCCGAGCGCGCCTTGAACATGTCGTTGATCTTGCCGACCATCGGGCGCTTCTGCGCGAGGTCGAGTGAGAAGGTGCCGCGCGAGATCACGCCCTCGAGCTTGTCGCCGACGGCATCGTAGAGCGCCTTCTCGGAGAAGCCGGCGTCCTGCGCCACGATCGCATTCGGCTTGTAGCCGAGCTCGGCCATGGTCTTGACCAGGAGGATGCCGTCGGTGGTGTAGCTCGAGGGCATCAGCACGTCGGCGTTCGCGGATTTGAGCTGCTGCACCTCGGCCGAGAGCGAGGGCGAGTTGGCGCGATACTTGATGTCGGTGACGATCTTGTAGCCGCGCTCGCCGGCGATCTTGGCCTGGGCGTTGCCGGAGTCGGTGCCGAAGATGGTGTCCTCGTGGAACAGCGACAGCGTCTCGATCTTGGTGCCCTTCTTCTTCATGGCGTCGAAGAAGTCGAACATGGCGGCCGAGTACATCTCGTCATGCGGCGCGGCGCGGAAATAGTATTTCAGGCCGCGGCGATGCAGGCTGGGCGAGGAATTGTCGGCGGAGACGAACGGAACCTGATAGCGCTCGCAGATCTGGCTGACGGTGACGGCAACCGCGCTCTGATAGGTGCCGATGATGGCGGAAACCTTCTCCTGCGTGATCAGGCGTTCGGCTTCGGCGCGGCCCTTCTGCGGATCGGCCTGGTGGTCGGCGAACACGAGGCGCACCTTGGCGCCGCCGAGACCCGGCAGGCCCTCGCCCTTGGCCAGCGGCAGGTCGAAATCGGTGTCCTTGTTGATGACTTCGAGCGCGGTCTCATAGGCCTTCTGCGCGTCGACGCCCTGCTGCGCGCTGCCGCCGGAGAACGGATAGATCACGCCGATCACGACTTCCGAAGTCTGTGCGCGTGCAGCCAGCGGCACCAGCGCAGCGGTGGCGGTGGCACCCAACAATACGTCGCGGCGAGTGATCGTCATGGCGGAGTCCTCTTTGACTGAATTTCAGCTGATCGAATGAAGCGATTGATGGATGCGGTAAAGCTCGAAGAAGCAGCAAACGCTGCCCACTAAATCACGGCCATGGTCCTGTTCTTGAGATCGGTCACCAGCATCAGGCCGGGCGAATGCGTGATGGCGAACGGGAGCTTGGCGGCATTGATGACCGATTGCGGCGTGACACCGCAGGCCCAGAATACCGGAATCTCGTCGTCGGCGACGGGCACCGGATCGCCGTAGTCGGGCTTGGCGATGTCCTTGATGCCGATCAGGTGCGGATGACCGAGATGCACGGGCGCACCGTGCACGGCGGGATAGCGCGAGGTGATCTGCACCGCGCGGATCGCGTCCGCCGGCTTGAATGGGCGCATCGACACCACCATGGGACCGGCGAACGGACCGGCCTCGCCGCAGGCGAAGTTGGTGCGGTACATCGGCACGCGCACATTGTGCTCGATGTGGCGGATCGGCATGCCCTCGTCGAGCAAAGCCTCTTCGAACGAGAACGAGCAGCCCAGCACGAAGGTCACGAGATCGTCGCGCCAGTAGCGTTTCACATCGGTCGGCTCGTCGACGACCTCGCCGTCGCGCCAGACGCGATAGCGCGGCACGTCGGTGCGGATGTCGAGATCGGCGCCGAGCGAAGGGATGAAAGGACTGCCGACGTCGGACATGCCGATGATCGGGCACGGTTTTGGATTGAGCTGGCAGAAGCGGTGAAAGGCGCCGGCATATTCGGCCGGCAGTATCGCCAGATTGCCCTGGACGAAGCCGGGGGCGGCCCCGGCGGTGGAAGCGACCAGCCCCTCGCGATAGGCGAGCCGGGCCGTACGGCTCGGGAGCGTGTCGGGCGTTTCAGTTTGCTGCGCTGCCACCAAAACAGTCATGTGATCGACCTGCCTATAAACTCGACAAAGACAAGCCAACACCAAGCGTGCTATAAAGTCTAATCGTCGTTTCTAATCAATCTCGATAAATCTGATTTATCGACTGGGAAAATCCTTCCAATGCTGGACTTCAGGTCGATCGAGACGTTCCTCTGGGTTGTGAAGCTCGGCAGCTTTCGCGGCGCCGCGCAACGGCTGAACACCACCCAGCCGGCGATCTCCCAACGCATCGCGCAGCTCGAGCGCGAGATGGGCGTGAAGCTCCTCAATCGCGATCATCGCGTGGCCTCGCCGACCCCGAGTGGCCGGCAGATGATGGTCTATGCGGAGAAGCTGATCGGCCTGCGTGCGCAGATGATGGCGGAGATCAGCGATGCCTCCGCGATGCGCGGCGTGATGCGGCTCGGCGTCGCCGAGACCATCGTGCACACCTGGCTGCCGCGCCTCGTGAAGAGCGTCAACCAGGTCTATCCGAACCTGTCGCTGGAGATCGAAGTCGACATCACGCCGAACCTGACCGCGCGCCTGCTCGCGCAGGAGATCGAGCTTGCGTTCGTCGTCGGACCGCTGTCCGCCTCCGGCGTCCACAACCGCGTGCTCGCCGATTATCCGATCGGGTTTCTCGCAAGTCCCTCGCTCGGCCTCGGCAAGGGCCCGGTGACGCCGGCGGAGCTTGCGCGATTTCCGATCATCACCTTCCCGCGCAAGACCAAGCCCTACGAGGTCGTGCGCGAGGTGTTCGACCGGCCCGAGCTGCCGCCGATCCGCCTGCATGCCTCCGCCTCGCTGGCGACCGTCATCCACATGGCGGTCGAGGGGCTCGGCGTCGCCGTGATCCCCGACGCCATCGTCGAGAACGAGCTTGCGGACGGGCGGCTGCAGCTGCTCGACACCGATCTCGCCATCGCGCCGCTGACCTTCACCGCGAGCTGGCTCGCCTCGCCCGACGTCGTCGCCGTGGAGCGCGTCGCCGAGCTGGCACGGCAGATTGCGCAGAGCAGCCTCGCGGTTGACGCGCCCGCGCTGGCGGGTCATTGAAAAGGCGCCGGACAACCTTCAACGTCATTCCGGGGCGATGCGACAGCATCGAGCCCGGAATCTCGAGATTCCGGGTTCGCCCTGCGGGCGCCCCGGAATGACAGCGATCAATGGAAGAGACGCATGAGCCGAGCCGTCACCAACCTGCAAATCGATTCCGCCCGCCTCTGGGGCTCCATCCACGAGACCGCGCAATTCGGCGCGACGGCCAAGGGCGGCGTGCGGCGGCTGACGCTGAGTGCCGAGGACAAGCAGGTGCGCGACTGGTTCCGCAAAGCCTGCGAGGACGCCGGCCTCGAGGTGCATACCGACGCGCTCGGCTCGCAGTTCGGCCTGCGCAAGGGGCGCGACATGTCGAAGCTGCCGGTCGGCATCGGCTCGCATCTCGACACCCAGCCGACCGGCGGCAAGTATGACGGCATCCTGGGCACGCTCGGCGCGCTGGAAGTGATCCGCACGCTGAACGACGCCGGCATCGAGACCGACGCGCCGATCTGCGTCGTCAACTGGACCAACGAGGAAGGCTCGCGCTTCGCGCCTGCGATGATGGCCTCCGCTGCCTATGTCGGCGATTTCACCACCGACGACATTTTGTCGCGCAAGGACATCGACGGCACCACCGTCGGCCAGGCGCTCGACAGCATCGGCTATCGCGGCGACAAGCCGGTCGGCTTCCAGAAGCTCGGCTGCTTCGTCGAGCTGCACATCGAGCAGGGCCCGATCCTGGAGGCCGAGGGCAAGACCATTGGCGTGGTCGATTCCGGCCAGGGCGTGCTCTGGTACGACGGCAAGATTTCCGGCTTCGAGAGCCATGCGGGCTCGACGCCGATGCCGCTGCGGCGCGATGCGCTGGCGACGCTCTCTGAGATCGTGCTGGCGATGGAAGCGATCGCGAAGAAGCACGGGCCGAAAGCCGTCGGCACCATCGGCGAGGCCGTAATCGCAAATCCCTCGCGCAACGTCATTCCCGGCGAGATCGCCTTCACCGTGGATTGCCGCAGCGCCGACGGCGCGATCATGGACGCGCTCGACCGCGACCTGCGCGCCGCGACTGCCGAGATCGCCGCGCGCCGCAAGGTCGAGGTGAAGCTCGATCTGGTCTGGCGCAAGCCGCCGACGCATTTCGATCCCAAGCTCATTGCGGCGGTCGAGAACGCGGCCAAGACGCTCGGCTATTCCTCGCGCCGCATCACCTCCGGCGCCGGCCATGACGCCTGCAACCTCAACACCAAGATGCCGGCGGCAATGGTGTTCGTGCCGTGCAAGGACGGCATCAGCCACAATGAGCTGGAGGACGCGACGCAACCCGACTGCGCCGCAGGCACCAACGTCCTCATGCATACCGTGCTGGCGATCGCCGGCGTCGCGTCCTGACCGGAGAGAGCCATGCGCGGAGTTTTCGTCGACGCCAACGAACCCCTCGCCGTGATCATGGAGCGGCTCACGAAACCCGGCGATCCCGAGGTTCGCATCCACCGGGATCCCGACATCAAGCCCGAGCAATACCCTGAAATCCTCGGCGGCGCGGAGATCGCGATCGTCGATCACACGGCTCTTCCGACCGAAGTCGCGAAGAAGTGCGCAGGCCTGAAGCACGTCGTGTTCCTCGGCACCGGCGCGCGCAGCTACATGAATCCGGAGGAGCTGGCCGAACTCGGCATCTCCGTGCACCTGATCAAGGGTTATGGCGACACGGCCGTGGCGGAATCCGCGATCGCGCTGATGTGGGCCTCGGCCCGCGTCATCGCGATGATGGACCGCGAGATGCGCGGGGGCAACTGGCTGCGCGAAGACGGTATGCAGCTCACCGGCAAGACGCTCGGCCTGATCGGCTTCGGCGGCATCGCAGCCGAGGTCGCGCGTATCGCGTCCGGCAGCGGCATGAAGGTGATCGCCTGGAACCGCTCGCCGAAGAGCCATCCGGGCGTCGAGTTCACCGATCTCGACACGGTGCTGGCGAGGAGCGACGTGGTGTCGCTGCATCTGCTGCTCAACGACGAGACGCGCGGCATGATCACGCGCGACAGGATCTTTGCGATGAAGCGCGGCGTCATTCTCGTCAACACCGCCCGCGCCGCGATCGTCGACGAAGCCGCCATGATCGAGGCGCTGAAGTCGGGCCATATCCGCCATGCCGGCCTCGACGTCTTCAACATCGAGCCGCTGCCTGCGGATCATCCGCTGACCAGGATTCCGAACGTGACGCTGTCGGCGCATTCGGCGTTCCGGACGCCGGAGGCGAGTGAGAACCTGATTGAAGCGGCATGGGTCCACTGCCGCCGGATCGTGAAGGGATAAGAGCAACAACAATGGCCGACTATCGCATCATCAAGGCAGAGCCGCTCACCAACGCCATCCGCGCCATCGTCAAGGCCGGCGGTTCCTCGGACCGCGAGGCCGAGCTCGTCTCCATCAATCTCGTCGAGGCCAATCTCAAGGGCCACGACTCCCACGGCGTCGGCATGATCCCCCGCTATGTCCAGAGCGTCGCCAATGGCGGCCTTGCCGTGAACGCGCATGTCAAGATCGTGCTCGACACCGGTCCGCTCCTCACCCTGGACGGCCTCACCGGCTACGGCCAGGTGATCGGCCATGAAGCGATGGAGCTGGCGGCCGAGCGCGCCAAGAAAAACGGCGTGTGTCTCGTCGGCCTCTCCAATTCGCATCATATCGGCCGCATCGGCCATTGGGCCGAGCAGTGCATCGACCACGGGCTGGTCTCGATCCACTTCGTCAACGTGATCTCGCGCCCGATCGTGGCGCCCTGGGGCGGCAGCGATCCGCGCCATGGCACCAACCCGTTCTGCGTCGGCATCCCGCGCAGGGGCAAAGAGCCGATCGTGCTCGACTTCGCCACCAGCCGGATCGCGCAAGGCAAGACACGCGTCGCCCACAACAAGGGCGTAGAGCTCGAGCCCGGCACCATCATCGACAATGAAGGCAAGCCGACGACCAACCCGCGCTACACCGTGATCCCGCCGTACGGCGCCATCCTGCCGTTCGGCGAGCACAAGGGTTCGGGGCTCGCGCTGGTATGCGAGATCCTCGGCGGCGCGCTCTCCGGCGGACAGGTGGTCAAGGGCCCGTCCGACGGCAAGTACAACGTCCTCAACGGCATGCTCTCGATCGTCATCGACCCCGGCAAGCTCGGCACCGGCGAAAACCTCGCGAGCGAGGTCGAGAGCTTTGTCGCCTGGCACACCGGCTCGCCGCCGGCGCCCGGCGTCGACAAGATCAAGATCGCCGGCGAGCCCGAACGAGCGACCAAAAAGAAGCGCCTCGCTGAAGGCATTCCGGTCGATCCGACCACCTGGCAGGAGATCATCGAGGCCGGGAAGACGTTCGGGCTGGATCAGGCGGCGATCGAGAAGATTGCGGGGTGAGCCAGAACGAGGCACATCGCTCGGTATCATCCAGGCCTCCTGCACAATCACGCAGGACGGTATGGGCTAATGCGAAGCTCCTGGAACGGATTTGAACCGGCCTGCGTCGTCTCGCGACAATGCGGATATCCCGATCCAACATCCGCCCCCGAGGTTCACGTGTTCTCCCTTGCAAAGCTTATGTCCGGCTCGACCGAGCCGTCACTCGCAGCTGACCTCTACCAGCGACGGCTCGCGATCTATGAGAGAGAGCTTGGCGAACCCGAGCACAGCTTCACCGACAGCGCCGAGCGCCGCATTGACATCCATGCCTTTGGCCGCGATTTCGTGCCCGCATGCCAGGAAGGGTCTGACGAGGGCTACGTCCTACTGACCAACGGCATGAGCGAACAGCGAATGCCGGGGGTGCATGGGGATGCCAAGCCGCGTGCCGAGCTGATGTGGTACGTCCGCGAGCCGACCGATGAGATCTGCGCCAATCTGCGCTGGCTCGCCAATCTGCCGTTCATCGACACAACCTGGTTCGGCTTCGGTCACCGCGTCGCACTGCCGAGGCCGCCGGTTGCCGGAACGGACTTCCAGACGTTCCTGTTTCTCACCCCGATCATCGGCCCCGACAAGTGCATCGCCGAGACGCTGGAGGTCGCGGGCGATCCCGTGGAGATCCTGACCGTGAACCTGATCTCGCATCAGGAGCTCGCGCTCATCAAGCGCAGAGGGCTCGATCCGTTTCTCGATCTGCTCGATGAGAATGACTATCCGCCGACCTTCGATCCGGCGCGGAAGTCGTATGTGTAGGTGCGCCCCACCTTCTCCCCTTGTGGGAGAAGGTGGCGCGAAGCGCCGGATGAGGGGTTCTATCCGCGAAGAGCAATTCCGCGACTGAGAGGTCTGTCTCCGCGGAGAGAACCCCTCACCCGGCTTCGATGCTTCGCATCGAAGCCACCCTCTCCCACAAGGGGAGAGGGAAAGGCAGCCCGCTAATCCACCATATCCGCGACCGCCTTGCCGCAAGCCGTGGTATCGGCATTGCCGCCCAGGTCCTTGGTGCGCAGCGTACGTTCGGCGAGCGTGCGCTCGATCGCATCGACGATCGACTTGCCGGCAACCTTCTCGCCGAGATGATCGAGCATCATCGCCCCCGACCAGATCGCGCCGATCGGATTGGCAATGCCCTGCCCCGCGATGTCAGGTGCCGAGCCATGCACCGGCTCGAACACCGACGGAAAATCGCCCTCGGGATTGATGTTGCCCGACGGCGCGATGCCGATGGTGCCGGTGCAGGCCGGGCCGAGGTCGGAGAGGATGTCGCCGAACAGGTTCGAGCCGACCACGACGTCGAACCAGTCCGGGTGCAGCACGAAATTCGCGGTCAGGATGTCGATGTGGTACTTGTCCCACTTCACGCCCGGAAACTTCTTGGCCATCGCCTCCACGCGCTCGTCCCAATAGGGCATGGTGATGGAGATGCCGTTCGACTTGGTCGCCGATGTCAGGTGCTTCTTCGGCCGCGACTGGGCGAGCTCGAAGGCGAATTTCAGGATGCGGTCGACGCCGGTGCGGGTCATCACCGTCTGCTGCGTGACGAATTCGCGTTCGGTGTCGGGGAACATGCGGCCGCCGACCGAAGAATACTCGCCTTCGGTGTTTTCGCGCACCACCCAGAAATCGATGTCGCCAGGCTTGCGGTTGGCCAGCGGGCACGGCACGCCGGGCATCAGCCGGACCGGACGGAGGTTCACGTACTGGTCGAACTCGCGACGAAACTTGATCAGCGAGCCCCACAGCGAGACGTGGTCGGGAATCTTGGCTGGCCAGCCGACGGCGCCGAAATAGATCGCGTCGTGCTTGCCGATCTTCTCCTTCCAGTCGTCTGGCATCATCTGACCGTGCTTCTCGTAATAGTCCCAGGACGAGAAGTCGAAATGGTCGAAATGAAGGGAGACCCCGTGCTTCTTCGCCGCAGCCTCCAGGACGCGCAGGCCCTCGGGCATCACTTCCTTGCCGATGCCATCGCCGGGAATGACCGCGATCCGGTATTGCTTCTTGCTCATCGAGAACGTCCTTGGTTGGTCCGGCAGCCGCCGTCTTTTTTTGACCGCACTGCAATGGACCAAACGCTTCGGTCATGCAACGCTGCACTGCAATGTTGACGATGGCGCGGCCGAGCGCCTACTGATTTTATCCTGTTCCTGTCCTGCGAGTACCCCTCATGGATCTGCATCTGCGTGGCAAGCGCGTCCTGATCACGGGCGCGTCCAAGGGCATTGGCGCGGCCGCCGCCGAGGCGTTTGCCGAGGAAGGCGCGAACCTGCTGCTCGCCGCTCGCAACGGCGACCAGCTCAAGGCGCTGGCCGACCGCTTGCGCGGCGCGCACCAGATCGATGCTGCAACGAGCATCGTCGATCTGCGCAAGCCTGAGGACGTGGCGCGGCTTGCAAAGGAAGCCGCCGACATCGACGTGCTCGTCAACAATGCCGGCGACATCCCCGGCGGCTCCATCGACAAGATCGACGAAGCGGCCTGGCGGCACGCCTGGGAATTGAAGGTGTTCGGCTATATCAACCTCACGCGGTACATCTACGCGCAGATGAAAGCGAAGGGTGGCGGCGTCATCGTCAACGACATCGGCGCAGCCGGCGAGAAGTTCGACGCCAACTACATCTGCGGCAGCGCCGGCAATGCCGCGCTGATGGCTTTCACCCGCGCGCTCGGGGGGAAAAGCCTTGCCGACAACATCCGCGTGGTCGGCATCAATCCCGGCCCGGTCGGCACCGACCGCCACGTCACGCTGCTGAAGACGCGCGCCAAGCACCAGTTCGGCGACGAGAGCCGCTACAAGGAATTCCAGAAGAGCCTGCCGCTCGGGCGGCCTGCGCATGCGCGCGAGATCGGCGACCTCATGGCATTCCTGGCCTCGGATCGCGCCGGGTATACGTCGGGCGTGATCTACACGGTCGACGGCGGCATCAGCGCCGGCTGGGGCTAGTTGTCCAGGAATCTCTGAAGCACCGTCGTTCCGGGGCGATGCGAAGCATCGTACCCGGAACCTCGAGATTCCGGGTTCGCCCTTCGGGCGCCCCGGAATGACAATCAAGAGGTAGGAGTAAAACAATTGTCTCAAGACCTGATCCGCGAAACTGCTTGCGCCGTCGTCGACAAGTTGCGCTCAGGCGACGTCTCGCCGCTCGAGCTGCTCGATGTGCTGGAGAAGCGCATCAGTGAGGTCGATGGCAAGGTCAATGCGCTGCCGACACTCTGTTTCGACCGCGCGCGGGACAGCGCCAAGGCGTTGATGCGCGAACCCGCCGGCGCGCGGGGACTGCTCGCCGGCCTGCCGCTGCCGATCAAGGATTTGACCGACGTTGCGGGCGTCCTCAACACGCAGGGCTCGCCGATCTTCAAGGACAATATTTCCGCCAAGTCCGACCTTATGGTCGAGAACCTTGAGGCCAACGGCGCGGTGGTCTACGCCAAATCCAACACGCCGGAGTTCGGCGCCGGCGCCAACACCTTCAATGAGGTGTTCGGTGCGACGCTCAATCCCTGGGATACTTCTAAATCCGCGGCGGGCTCTTCCGGTGGCGCCGCGGTAGCGCTGGCCACCGGCATGGCATGGCTGGCGCAGGGCTCCGACATGGGCGGCAGTCTGCGCAGCCCCGCGGCCTTCTGCGGCGTCGTCGGCATGCGCCCGAGCATCGGCCGCGTCGCACATACCCCAAAATCCGGCATCGATCGCAATCTCGGCGTTGTCGGTCCGATGGCACGCAACGTCGAGGATCTCGCGCTGCTGCTCGATGCCATGAGCGGCGACTATGCCGACGATCCCTTGTCGCTGCCGGCACCCGTGACCTCGTTCCTGTCGGCGGCACAGGCCGGCAGGAAGCCGAAGCGCATCGCTTATTCGCCCGATCTCGGCATCACCCCTGTCGATCCCGAGGTGAAGGCGATCACGCGCAAGGCCGCGGAGCGCTTTGCCGAGGCCGGCGCCATCGTCGAGGAGGCGCATCCCGACTGGCGCGAGGCACATGAGTGCTTCCACGTGCTGCGCGCCTTCGATTTCGCGATCAGCAAGGCCAATCTGCTGAGGACCAAGCGCGACCTGCTCAAGCCCGAGGTGATCTGGAACATCGAGGAAGGCCTCAAGCTTACGGTGGAGCAGCTCGAACGCGCCGAGGCGCAGCGCGTCGGCATGACCGCGCGCGCGGTCGAGTTCTTCAAGACCTACGACCTGCTGTTGACGCCGACCACGATCGTGCCGCCCTTCCCGATCGAACACCGCTATGTCGCCGAATGTGCCGGCAAGAAATTCGAGAACTACGTCGAATGGCTCGGCATCGTCTACGCCATCACGCTCGCCTGCTGCCCCTCGCTGTCGCTGCCGTGCGGCTTCACCGCATCGGGGCTGCCTGTCGGCGTGCAGGTGGTCGGCGCCCCGCGCGCGGACGCGCAGGTGATCGCGGGGGCGAAGGTGCTGGAGGACATTCTCGGCTTGCGCGGCACGACGCCGATCGATCCGAAGGTGAAGACGTAACGCGAGCTACAGCACGTGCTCTGTCGTTCCCCTCTCCCCTTGTGGGAGAGGGTGGCTCGCCGCGTGGCGGCGAGACGGGTGAGGGGTATCGCTCCGCGAGTGAATCTCTCGCAGGGAATATGAGGATAGACCCCCTCATTCGGCGCTTCGCGACACCTTCTCCCACAAGGGAGAAGGAAGCTCGCTTCACCTCCCGCTCGCCCCCTCCAGGCTGCGGCTGTAGCGCGACATCGCGAAGCAGAACACGAAATAGATCGCAGCGACGAAGATGTAGACTTCGACCGAGAATTGCTGCCAGGCCGGATCGATGATCGCGGTCTTTGCCGTCGTCAAGAGGTCGAAGATACCGATGATGAGGACGAGGCTGGTGTCCTTGAAGAAGGCGATGAAGGTGTTGACCAGCGGCGGGATGACGTGGCGGATCGCCTGCGGCAGGATGATCAGACGATGCTTGCGCCAGTAGGACAGCCCGAGGGCATCGGCGGCTTCATACTGCCCGCGCGGCACGGCCTGGAGGCCGCCGCGGACGATTTCCGCAAGATAGGCGCCCGCGAACAGGATGATCGCGATCTGCGCACGCAGCAGTTTGTCGATGTTGAATCCGCTGGGCATGAACAGCGGGAACATCACGCTCGCCATGAACAGCAGGCTCACCAACGGCACGCCGCGGATCAGCTCGACATAAAGCACGCTGAGCGAGCGGATCGCCGGCAGCTTCGAGCGCCGGCCGAGCGCGACGAGGATGCCGAGCGGGAAGCCGAAGGCGAGCCCGAACGTCGCCAGGATCAGCGTCACCGGCAGGCCGCCCCAACGGTCCTGCGAGACGAACGACAAGCCGAGCACGCCGCCCCACATCAGCACGCTGATCAGCGCGAGCGCGCCGATCCAGAGCAAGACGAGCTCGCGCCGCCACAACGCGCGGCGGGTCGAGAGATAGAACAACGCGATGAACAGCACGACCGACAGCGCAGGCCGCCACTGCTCGTCGAACGGATAGGTGCCGAACAGGATGAAGCGGTACTTCTCGGGGATGATCGCCCAGCAGGCACCGACGCCGCGGACCGCGCGGCAGGCGCTGGAGTCGTTTGCCGGCGTCAGCCAGACGGCGTTGGCGATGCCCCATTGGACGAAGCTGAAGACGGCCTTCGCGAGGATCGCGAGCAGCATGATCGAAAGAACGCCGTTCGGGATCGACGAGAACAAATTGGTGCGCAGCCAGCGCAACACCGGATTGCCCGTTTGCGGGCGGCGAGCAGCGCGCGGCGCATCGGGGATGTCGGCGATCACAGTCATGCTCAGCGCTCCACCAGCGCGATGCGTGCGTTGTACCAGTTCATGAAGAAGCTGATGGACAGGCTGATGGTCAGGAACACCGCCATGATCAACGCGATCGCCTCGATTGCCTGCCCGGTCTGATTCAGCGTGGTGTTGGCGATCGACACTACGTCCTGGTAGCCGATCGCGACCGCAAGCGAAGAGTTCTTGGTCAGGTTGAGATACTGGCTCGTCATCGGCGGCACGATGACACGCAGCGCCTGCGGCAGGATGATCTGCCGCAGCATGAAGCTGCGGCGGAGACCCAGCGCATTGGCGGCGTCCCACTGCCCGCGCGGCACCGACTGGATGCCACTGCGCACGATCTCGGCGATGAAGGCCGACGTGTAGGTGACGAGCGCGATCAGCAGCGCGAAATATTCCGGGGCGAGCGTCAACCCGCCGACGAAATTGAAGCCGCGCAACGCCGGCCATTCGATCGTCCAGGGCACACGGAGCACCAACGAAAGGGCCGCCGGCAGCACGAGGATGAGCCCGAGCGCAAACGGCCAAGCCGGTCGCGGCTTGCCGTCGCGCATCTGCTGCACCACGAGTCGTCTCCTGACGAGATAGAACAGGGCACATCCGAGCACGGCGGTGCCGAGCACCCAAAGCTGCAACGGGCCAATCGGAATTGCCGGCAGGATCAGGCCGCGATTGGACAGGAATACGCCCTCGACCGGCCGCCACGCCGCGCGCGCGGCGGGCAGCGCCTGCATCAGCACGTACCAGAACAGGAGTTGAAGCAGCAGCGGGATGTCGCGGAGCGTCTCGACATAGACCGCGGCGAGGCGCGACAGCAGCCAGTTCGCGGACAGGCGCGAGATGCCGATCAGCGTGCCCAGGACCGTCGCGAGCACGATGCCGATGACGGCGACGCGCAAGGTGTTGCCGACACCGACGACGAAGGCCCAGAGGTAGCTGTCTCTCGGATTATAGGCGAGCAGGCTGTCGGCGATGGGCATGCCGGCCTCGCGGCCGAGAAAGGCAAAGCCGGTGGTGATGCGTCGGGCCGAGAGGTTGGTGACGGTGTTGGACCAGAGGAAGCCGATGACCGCGACCGCGATCCCGACCACCAGCACCTGCCAGAACAGGCCTTGCAGCTCGCGGGGGCCCCATGCGCCGAACAGGCGGCGGCGCGGCGGCGGTCTCGGGGTGTCCGTGGTCACAGCACAAAAATCCTTCTCAACGGCAACGATTTCCGGCGGCGCACGTCAACTGTTGCACCGATCTAAAATTCATGCAACAAATGTTTCATGGTCGAGCCCGCGAAATCCTCGCCGCTGAGCGAACTGCGCATTGCCTTGCCATCGCTCCCGATGCGGCTGCAGGAAGTTGGTCGCTTCGTCGCCGCCAACGACTACGACGCCACCACCCGTTCGATGCGCGACCTCGCGGCGGAAGCCGGCGCAGATCCCGCCGCGTTCACGCGCCTCGCCAAGGCGATCGGCTATTCAGGCTGGGACGAATTGCGCGCGGCCCTGACCGAGGCGCGGCGTCCGTCACAGACCTCGCCGTTCTCCGGCCGCGCCAGAAGCCGCAGGGCCGGCCCGAACGCCGATGTCACGCTCGTCACCGACAAGCTCGAGGCCGAGGCCGCCGGCCTTCCACGGATCCCGGCTCAGCCGATCGCGGAGGCGGCGCGGGCGCTGCATCAGGCCAAGCGGATCTGGATCGCGGGTTATCGGAGTTGCCGCAGCGTTGCGGAGCTCTTGAACTATGAGCTGCGGCTGTTCCGTCCCGAACAGGTGCAGATCGTCGGAACGTCCGGTCCCGACGATCTCGACCTCGGCGCTATCAGGCCCGGCGAAGCCGTCATCGTCATTGGCTTCCTGCCCTATACCCATGCGAGCGTCGGCGTCGCACAGGCCGCCTACCGCGCCGGCGCGACCCTGATCGCGATCGCGGACAGCCCGTCTGCACCGATGGCCGAGGGCGCCGACCACGTGCTGCTGTTCGAAGCGGCCTCCTCTCCCGGCTTCTTCCCGAGCCTCACCGGCGCGATCGCAATCGCGCAGTCGCTGGCTGCAGTGACGTTCTCGCTCGGCGGCGCCACCGCGAAGAAGCGCCTGGAGAATACCGAGGCGCAGCTCACTGCTGCCTCCATCTACGTCTCGGAGAAAGGTTGACCCATGGCCGCCCGCACCAGCCGCGTGCTGCACCGCTCGTTGCGCGAGACGCCGCCCAAGGCTATCGGCGGCGAAGGCGTCTATCTCTTTGCCGAAGATGGACGCCGTGTGCTCGACGCCTCCGGCGGCGCGGCCGTCTCGTGTCTCGGCCACCAGCACCCCCGCGTGATCGCCGCGATGGCGAAGCAAGCCTCGACGCTCGCCTATGCGCACACCGCGTTCTTCTCGTCCGAGCCCGCCGAAGCCCTTGCCGAGACGCTGGTCGGTCACGAGCCCGGCGGGCTCGCTTATGCGTATTTTGTCAGCGGCGGGTCCGAGGCGATCGAAGCCAGCATCAAGCTCTCGCGGCAGTATTTCATCGAGCGCGACGAGCCACAGCGGCAGCATTTCATCGCGCGGCGGCAGAGCTATCACGGCAACACGCTAGGTGCCCTCGCCGCCGGCGGCAACGCCTGGCGGCGCGCGCCCTACGCGCCGCTGCTCTCCGGCGCCTTCAGTCACGTGACACCGGCCTTCGCCTATCACGAGAAGCACGACGGCGAATCCGATGCTCAATTCGTGGCACGGCTGGCGGCCGAGCTCGAAGCCGAGTTTCAGCGGCTTGGTCCCGATACTGTGGCGGCGTTCCTGGCCGAGCCCGTCGTCGGCGCCACCGCGGGCGCGGTGACGGCCCCCGATGGCTACTTCAAGGCGGTGCGCGAGATCTGCGACCGCCACGGCGCGCTGCTGATCCTCGACGAGGTGATGTGTGGCATGGGCCGCACCGGCACCACGCACGCCTGGGAGCAGGAAGGCATCGCGCCCGACATCCAGGCCATCGCAAAGGGGCTCGGCGGCGGCTACCAGCCGATTGGCGCGATGCTCGCGAGCGGCAAGATCATCGACACCATCCGCGCCGGCACAGGCGCCTTTCAGCATGGCCACACTTATCTCGCACATCCCCTCGCCTGCGCGGCCGCGCTCGCAGTGCAGGACGTCATTCGCGAGGACGGCCTGCTCACGCAGGTCAAGGAGCGCGGCCGGCAGCTCGAGCAGCGGCTGACCGAGCGCTTCGGCAATCACCGCCACGTCGGTGATATCAGAGGCCGCGGCCTGTTCTGGGCGATCGAGCTGGTCGCCGATCGCGCCAGCCGCACCTCGTTCGATCCGGCGCTCAAGCTCAACCAGAAGATCAAGGCGGAGGCCTTCGCCCATGGCCTCGGCTGCTATCCCGGCGGCGGCACCGTAGATGGCGTGCGCGGCGACCACGTCTTGCTGGCGCCGCCCTATATCGCCTCCGCCGACGAGATCGACCTGATCGTCGACAGGCTCCGCACGGCCGTTGACAACGTGTTGCGTAGTGTCAATCACTGAGGGGAGAGTAGCATGATGAGGAAAGTGGTTATCGCGGCGAGTGTGCTTGCTGCATCGACGGTCGTCGCATCCGCCGCGACGCTCGACACGGTGAAGAGCCGCGGCACGCTGGTGTGCGGCGTCAGCGCCGGCTTTGCCGGCTTCTCCGCACCGGACTCGCAAGGCAACTACAAGGGCCTCGACGTCGATTATTGCCGCGCGCTCGCGGCCGGCGTGCTGGGCGATGCCAGCAAGGTACGTTACGTCTCTTTGACCGCGCAGAACCGCTTCACGGCCCTGCAATCGGGCGAGATCGACGTGCTCTACCGCAACTCGACGCAGACGTATCTGCGCGGCGTGACGCTCGGTCTGCGCCAGGGTCCGATCAACTTCTACGACGGCCAGGGTTTTGTCGTGAAGAAGGACCTCGGCGTGAAGGAGATCAAGGATCTCAAGGGCGCCACTGTCTGCGTCGCGCAGGGCACGACACACGAAGTTACGCTCGGTGATTACGGCCGCGCCAACGGCATCGACTGGAAGCCGCTGGTGTTCGACCGCGTCGACACCATGTACCAGACCTTCTTCGGCGGCCGCTGCGATGCCATGACCCAGGACGCCTCCGCGCTCGCCGGCGCCGTGACCACCGCGGCACCGAACCCGGCCGACTATGTCGTGCTGCCGCAGACCATCAGCAAGGAGCCGCTCGGGCCCTTCACCCGCAATGGCGACGAGGTCTGGAGCGACATCATCACCTGGCTGCATTACGGCCTGATCGAGGCCGAGGAGCTCGGCGTCACGCAAGGCAATGTTGAGGAGATGACGAAGTCGCAGACGCCCGCGATCCAACGCCTGTTAGGGACCTCCGGCGACCTCGGCTCGCGGCTCGGGCTCGACAACAAATGGCTGGTGACTGCGATCAAGGCCACCGGCAATTACGGCGAGATCTACGAGCGCAATGTCGGCAAGGCGAGCCCGCTCAAGCTCGATCGCGGCCTCAACGGCCTCTGGAGCAAGGGCGGCTTGATGTACGCCGTGCCGTTCAAGTAAACGTCTTCTGTGTCCCGGACGCGCGGCAGCGTGCAACGCTGCTGCGCAGAGCCGGGACCCAGCAGCCACAATGGGCCCCGGCTCTGCAGCGCAATACTTCGCATTGCGCTGCGTCCGGGGCACGAGACCTGTCAGGTAGTCAGTTTCAATGACGACGCCCCCTCGCATCGCCCTGATCCACGCCCTCAAGCATTCCATCGCTCCGATCGAGGCGGCGTTTGCGAACGCCTGGCCCCACGCGCGGCTGATGAACCTGCTCGACGACAGCCTCTCGGCGGATCTCGCCCGCGACGGCGCGCTCAACGACGCCATGACCGAGCGCTTCCTGGCGCTCGGCGATTATGCTGCGGCGACAGGCGCGGATGGAATTCTGTTCACCTGCTCGGCCTTCGGCCCCTGTATCGAGGCGGTCGCACGCGCGCATGCGCCGATGCCGGTGCTGAAGCCCAACGAGGCCATGATCGAGCGCGCAGTGACGATGGGCAAGCGCATCGGCCTGCTCTCGACCTTCCCGCCGACGCTCGCTTCGATGCCGCCGGAGTTTCCCGCCTCGGTCCAGGTCGTGCCCAAGCTTGCCGAGGGCGCGCTGGCGGCGCTCGACCGCGGCGACCGCTCCACGCACGACCGGCTGATCGTCGAAGCGTCAAAGGACCTGCGCGATTGCGATGTGATCGCGCTGGCGCAGTTCAGCATCGCGGCGACGGCACCGCTGGTCGCGGAGGCCACCGGCCGTCCCGTCGTGACCACGCCTGACAGCGCCGTCGACAAGCTGATGACGCTGTTGGGAGTGAAGGCTTAGCTACCTTTCGCTTTTCGTCGCCGCGCGTCCTTGATCGCGTTCGCGAGCGCGGCTTTCGTTTCGCTGACGAAATCCTCGACCAGATCTTCGCGCGTGGTATGGGCGGCCTCGCCGGTGAACAGGCCCTGCTCGGCCAGCATCACGACGCCATGCAGCGCCGCCCAGATCTTGAGCGCTTGCCGTTCGCGCAAATAGCCGACCGCAGGCACCTCCAGCGCCTCGATCACGAGCGCAAATGTCTCGCGCGTAGCCTCATGCAGCTCGCTGCCCTTGGTGGCGCATGACACGGTGCGGGACGCGAACATCAGGCGGTAGATGCCGTTCCGGCGCAATCCGAATTCGAGCATGGCCTGCGCCAGAAGCGACAGTTTCGATTGCTTTGACGGTTTCGCCATCGCCTCCCGAAAGATCGCGCTGAGCTGCCGGAATGCCTCGGCCGTCACCGCCGCGAGCAATGCCTCACGGTCGGCGAAATGCCGGTAAGGCGCCGGCTGCGACACGCCGAGCTGCTTCGCCAGCGCCTTGATGCTGATCGCCTCGGCGCCGCCCTGCTCCGCCTCCCGCAATGCGGCCTTGATCAGAGCATCGCGAAGATCGCCATGATGGTAGGTGTTCGCGGGCTTGCGGGCGAGTTGTGAGCGCATGTTGCGGTCGAGCCTACAAGTTTGCCCTTGACAGGGGAAGGCCGGCGCGAATGTAATAGCATATAACTTAAGACCTGTGGCAAATGCCGCAGATAAAATTGACATGAGGAACGCGCCGCCCCGTGGGCTCTGCGCGCACACGACCGAGGATGCCGCCATGACCGAGCGACTGAGGGTTCACGTCGATCCCGACAAATGCCAGGGCCACGCGCGCTGCAAAGCGCTCGCGCCGGAGCTTTTCGAGCTCGACGAGTTTGGCAACGCGCACGAGGCCGGCGACGGCACGGTCCCGCCCGGGCTCGAAGACAAGGCCTGGCTTGCCAAATCCAACTGCCCGGAAATCGCAATCGATGTGATCGAGGAGTAGCGCGGCCTCCGCCGCTCCCCGTCCTATCAGCGAACACGAGCCAAGGGATTCCCTGACATGTCCGACGTCAGCCAGCCTGTCGCCCATCCGCCCGTCACCGACTGGGTCAACGATTTCGATCACACCGATCCGCAGTGGACGGAAGACCCGTTCCCGATCTGGGATGAGCTGCGCGCCGCAAGCCCGGTCGTGCACACCGAGCGCTTCCTCGGCTGCTACATGCCGACGACATACGAAGCGGTGCGCGAGATCGCGAACGACACCGAGCATTTCTCCTCGCGCCGCATCATCGTGCGCGACGTGCGGCCCGAGCTGGCGAGGAACGCCGCGCCGCCGATCACCTCCGACCCGCCCGAGCACAAGCCGGCCAAGCAGCTCCTGTTGCCGCCGTTCACTCCGGACGCGATGAAGAAGCTGGAGCCGCGGATGCGCGCGATCTGCAACGAGCTGATCGACGGCTTCATTGCCGACGGCAAGGTCGACGCTGCCGCACGCTACGCCAAGTATATTCCGGTTCGGGCCATCGCTCACATGCTCGGCATCCCCGAGAGCGACAGCGATCTCTTCATCAATTGGATCCACATGATCCTGGAACTCGGCATCAAGGACGAGAGCAAGCTGCTCCAGGCCGTGCAGGAGATGAGCGCCTATTTCAGGACGCATATCGAGGAGCGCAAATCGAAGCCGACCGACGATCTGATCTCCTATCTGATGAATGCCAGAGACAAGGAAGGCCAGCCGCTGGAAGAGTCCCACGTGCTGGGCTCGCTGCGCCTGCTCCTGATCGCCGGCATCGACACCACCTGGAGCGCGATCGGCTCCTCGCTCTGGCATCTCGCGAAAACGCCGGCCGACCGTGAACGGCTGATCGCCGAGCCGGCCCTGATGCCGACAGCGGTGGAGGAACTGCTGCGCGCCTATTCGCCGGTGACCATGGCCCGCGAGGTGGTCAAGGACACCTCGGTCTCGGGCTGCCCGGTCAAGGCGGGCAACATGGTGCTGTTGTCCTTCCCGGCCGCCAATCGCGATCCCAAGATGTTTCCGGATGCTGACAAAGTCGTGATCGACCGCCGCGAAAATCGCCACGCCGCCTTCGGCCTCGGCATTCACCGCTGCGTCGGTTCCAATCTGGCCCGCATGGAGATGCAGGTTGCGCTGGAGGAATGGCTGAAGCGGATCCCTGATTTCCGCCTGGATCCGGCAAGCACGGTGACCTGGTCGCAGGGCACAGTGCGGGGCCCCCGCCAGTTGCCAATTGTGCTCGGAAAGGCGATGTAGGCCTCTCCAGACAGCGGAGAGGCCGGACGTGACAGAGCAAGCAACCCATCCGGCCTCTGATCACATAGACCTCGCGGACGCCAAGCGGCGGATCAAGGCGATCTTCATCGGATCGGTCGGCAATCTCGTCGAGTGGTACGACTTCTACGCCTACACGGCCTTCGCGCTCTATTTCGCCCCCGCCTTCTTCCCCGGCAACGACCCCGTCGTCCAGCAACTGAACGTCGCCGTCGTGTTCGCGGCGACCTTCCTGATGCGGCCCCTGGGCGGCTGGTTCTTCGGCTATCTCGCCGACCATTTCGGCCGACGCATCTCGCTGACCCTGTCGGTCGTCTTCATGTGCTTCGGCTCGCTGATCATCGCGCTGACGCCGACCTATGCCACGATCGGATTCGCCGCGCCGGTGATCCTGGCGCTCGCCCGCATCATCGAGGGCCTCAGCCTTGGCGGCGAATATGGCGCCAGCGCCACCTATCTCAGCGAGGTCGCCGATCCCAAGCATCGTGGCTTCTATTCCAGCTTCCAATACGTCACCTTGATCGGCGGCCAGCTCACCGCGATCATCGTGCTGCTGCTCCTGCAAAAGGTCTTCCTCACCCCGGAAGAGCTGAAAGCCTGGGGGTGGCGCATCCCGTTCGCAATCGGTGCGATGCTCGCGATCGTGGCTGCAGTGATGCGGCGTGGCTTGCACGAGACAGAAGCGTTCGAGGAAGCCAAGAAGGTGGTGAAGCCCACCGGCTCGATCACCAATCTGCTGCGCTATCCGCGTGAGCTACTGCTGGTGGTCGGCCTCACCGCGGGCGGCACCGCGGCGTTCTACACCTTCACCACCTACATGCAGACCTTCGTCAAGCTTTCGGTCGGCTTGACCGAGGACCAGACCACCCTGGTGATCTTCGGCACCTTGATCTTCGCGACCATCCTGCAGCCGATCTATGGCGCCATCTCCGACAAGATCGGACGCAAGCCGCTTCTGATCTTCTTCGGCGTCGCCGGCACGCTCGCGACCGTGCCGCTGTTGATGACGCTGAAAGAGACCAAATCGCCCTTCATCGCCTTCATCCTCATCTGTGCCGCCTGGCTGTTCGTCGCCGGCTACACGTCGATCAACGCGGTGGTGAAGGCGGAGCTGTTCCCGACCAATGTCCGCGCGCTCGGCGTCGGCCTGCCCTATGCGATCACGGTCTCGATCTTCGGTGGCACGGCGCCGGCGATCGCGCTCTATTTCAAGAGCATCGGGCACGAAGACTGGTTCTACTTCTATCTTAGCGGTATCATCTGTCTGTCGCTGATCATCTATTCCACCATGCGCGACACCAAGCACGCCTCCGCCATGCACCGCCACGAGTAGCCCATGTCCGACGACAAAGAGCCGCCCGACAGCAAGCTGACCCGCACCAAGGAGAAATGGGCACGCGAGGGCCGTTTTCTCACCGGCAAGATCACGCGGCCGGAAGACCAACGGCTTCCGCCCGGCCAGCACCTCACCAAGGACTGGCCTGTGCTCGATCTCGGGGTCGTGCCGCCGATCTCGCGCGAGCGCTGGCGGCTCGACGTCTACGGCGCGGTCGAGACCCCGGTGTTCTGGACCTTTGCCGAATTCACCGCGCAGAAGCAGGCCCGCTTCACCTCCGACATCCACTGCGTGACGACCTGGTCGCGTTACGACAACGAATGGGAAGGGCTCGCCACGCGCGAGCTGCTGGCGGCCTGCCAGCCGCGCGAGGATGCGCGCTTCGTCACGCTGCATTCCTATGACGGCTACACCACCAACCTCGCGCTGGAGGACTTTGCCGCCGAGGATGCGCTGCTCGCCCACAGCTGGTCCGGCCAGCCGCTGACGGAAGAGCACGGCGGCCCGGTGCGCTTGGTCGTGCCACATCTTTATTTCTGGAAGAGCGCCAAATGGCTCCAGGCCATCGAATTCCTGACCGCGGATGCGCCCGGCTTCTGGGAAGTTCGCGGTTACCATAACCGCGGCGATCCCTGGGCCGAGCAACGTTATTCAAGCGATTAGAATTCAAGCAGGAAACGGGGGAAGCCCATGCCAACGGAGCGCTTTCAGTTCACCGGCGAAGGCGGCCATCAGCTTGCGGCCGCGCTGGAAATGCCGGACGGCGAGCCCGCGGCCTACGCGCTGTTCGCGCACTGCTTCACCTGTGGCAAGGACACGCTGGCGGCCAAGCGCATTGCGGTTGCGCTTGCCGCCAAGGGCATCGCGGTGCTGCGCTTCGACTTCACCGGCCTCGGCTCCAGCGAGGGCGATTTTGCCAATTCGACATTCTCCTCCAACGTCGCCGATCTCGTGCGCGCTGCCGATCATCTGCGCAGCGTCCGCAAGGCGCCGTCGATCCTGATCGGGCACAGCCTCGGCGGCGCCGCGATCCTTGCCGCCGCGGGAAAGATCCCGGAAGCCCGAGCCGTCGTCACCATCGCCGCGCCCTCCGATCCCGCTCACGTCACCGGCCTCTTCAAGGAGCACCTCGACAATATCCGCACGCAGGGCGAGGTCGAGGTCTCGCTTGCGGGACGGCCCTTCCGGATCAAGCGCGAATTCATCGAGGACATCGCCGAGCACGAGCTGATGGCTGACATCTCCGGCCTGCACAAGGCGCTGCTGGTGATGCACTCGCCTGTCGACGACACCGTCGGCATCGACAATGCGACGAAGATCTTCGTAGCCGCCAAGCACCCCAAGAGCTTCGTCTCGCTCGATCATGCCGATCATCTGCTGACCAAGCCGGCCGATGCGCTCTACACGGCCGACCTGATCGCGGCCTGGGCGAGCCGCTACATCGACACCGCCAAACCTGCGAAGTCGATGGACCTTCCCGAGGCGCCGCGGCAGGTGGTGGTGCAGGAGACCCGCAAGAGCAAGTTCAACCAGATGATCACCGTCGGCCCGCATCGGCTCGTCGCGGACGAGCCGATCGCTGCCGGTGGCGAGGACGCCGGCCCCGGGCCCTACGATTTCCTGCTCGCCGGCCTCGGGGCCTGCACCTCCATGACCATGCGCCTCTATGCCGACCGCAAGTCGCTGCCGCTCGACCGCGTCACCGTCACGCTGAAGCACTCCAAGATCTACGCCAAGGACTGCGCGGAATGCGAGACGCGCGAGGGCATGCTCGACCAGATCGAACGCGACATCTCGATCGAAGGCGCACTCGATGCCGAGCAGCGCAGGAAGCTGATGGAGATCGCCGACAAGTGCCCGGTGCACCGGACACTCACGTCCGAGATCCGCATCGCAACCAGGGCCGTGGAGTAGCGAGACCGAGCTATAAGCACGACGCCATCGTCCGCAATGCCGCGCTGATCTCGCTCTCGCGCCACGCCGCAAAGCCGAGCAGCAGACCGTGATCGCGCGGCTTTCCGAGCGACAGGCTGGACACGGCTCGCGTCACGACGCCTGCCTCGGCCAGCCGCCTGACCGCCGCCTGATCACCACGACCGCGCTTGAGGCGCGCGACGAGCTGGATGCCTCCCGAGGGAACCTCCACCGAGAATATCTCGCCGAGAAGGCGCTCCAATTCCCCGACGAGATGATCGCGGCGCGCGTGATAGAGCCGCCGCATCCGGCGCAAATGAGCCAGGAAATGGCCATCGGCAATGAACTCGGCCAGCGCTTCCTGAACATGACTTGATGCGATCAGCCCGATATGCCGCTGTGCGATCTCAAACGTGTTGACCAGCGCCGGCGGCACGACGAGATAACCGAGCCGGATATCTGACGTCATCGCCTTCGAGAACGTCCCGACATAGAACACGCGGCCATGGGCGTCCAAGCCCTGCAAGGCCGGCACCGGCCGGCTGTCATAGTGAAACTCGCCGTCGTAGTCGTCCTCGACGATCCAGGTCTTGCCTGGCCGGCTTGCCCGGAGAAACTCGGTGCGGCGCGCCAGCGACATCAACCGCCCGGTCGGGTGCTGATGCGACGGCGTCATGAAGATGAGTTTTGGCGCGGTCAGTCCGGGCATCCGCTGCATCCCCTGCTCGTCCAGCCTCATGCCCGTCACGCGCGCGCCGGACGCACGGAACGCGGCCGCCGCGCCGGGATAGCCGGGGTCCTCAACCCAAACGTCGTCGCCGGGCGTGATGAGCACGGCCGCGATCAAGGTCAGCGCGGCCTGTGCGCTGGGCAGGATCAGGATCTGCCCCTCCGTGGCACGAACGCCGCGGCTGGTTGCGAGATAGTGCGCCAGCACCTCGCAGAGGCGCGTGCGGTTGACCGGACCGAGCTCGCGCCTGGCCGCATGCACCGCGCTGCGACGCAGGCAGCGCGCCCAGATTTCATTCGGAAACTCCCTTGCATCGCCATGCCCCGGACGCAGCGGCTTGAGCGGCGCCTGATACGACATCGGCCAGTCAGTCTGCTTGAGCTTCGAGGCCCAGGGTGAGAGATGCGGCTTTGCAGGACGCGCGCCGGATACGTCCGCTCCCACGCCGTCACCGGGCGCGCCGCCGTCGGCCGTCACCACCGGGCGGCGGCCGTGCGATGCCGCGAGATACCCCTCGGCCGCGAGCTGCTCGAAGGCATAGGTGACGGTGTTGCGCGAGACGCCGAGATCGTCCGCGAGCCGGCGGCTCGACGGCAGTGCGCGGCCTTTGCCGAGGCGGCCGGTCGCGATCAGGTTTCGGAGCTGGCCAGTCAACTGCGCTACCAGCCCGGCGTCGTCGGCCCGCTTCAGCTCGATCAGGGCCGAGATCATGCTATCCGAAACTGGCACTATATTCCTTTCAAATCTGGCACTTTTTCAAGTACCAGTCGGGATGCTATCCGGCGGCCTGGACTGCTTCAAGGATTTTGCGATGAACGCCCTCTCCCCTCGCGCGGCCATCGGCCTGTTCCTGATCGTCGTGCTGGCCTGGGGGGTAAATTGGTCGGTGACGAAGCAGCTCGTGCAATTCCTTCCCCCGCTCTGGACCTCGGCGATCCGGAGCTGGATCGCGCTGGGCGGCCTGTTCGTGATCCTCGGCCTCAGCAACAATCTGGTCATTCCCGAGCGGCGCGACATACCCGTGGTGCTGAGCGTCGCGCTGCTGCACATGACGATATTCTCGGTCCTGGTCGCGGCCGGCGTGCGCTTCCTGCCCGCGAGCAAGGCCATCGTGCTCGGCTACACCACGCCGCTCTGGGTCGCGATCGCCGCGCCGCTGGTCGGGAAGGAGACGCTGACCGCACCAAAGCTTGCCGGCGCCCTGCTCGGGCTGGTCGGGCTTGCCGTGATCCTGAACCCCACCTCGATCGATTGGACCAACACCAACGTCGTGCTTGGCGCCGGCATGGTCATTCTGGCCGCGATCTCCTGGGCGGCGAACATCATCTATATCCGCGCGCATCGCTGGATCGCCTCGCCGCTGCAGCTTCTGATCTGGCAGGTGCTCGTTGCGACGGTCGTGCTGACGGGGTCGGCGGTGGTTACGGACGGCGTCCCCCATGCGGAATGGTCGTGGAAGCTCGTCCTGCTGCTCCTGTATTCCGGCCTGATCGGGACGGCGCTGGCCTATTGGGCGATGTCGATGGTCAACAAGAGCATCTCGGCCCTGACGACGGCGCTCGGCACCACGGGAACGCCGCTCGTCGGCATTGCCAGCGCGGCGATCCTGCTCGGTGAGCCCATCGAGGTGAGTCTCGCCGTCGCGGCCGGACTGATCGTCAGCGGCATCGGTCTTGCGACCTTGGGCGACCGGCTCCTGCGAAGTCAGGCCACAGCGAGAGGCTGAACCCGTAGTGCACCGCGCAGGCCTGCCGTCGTGCCGAGCAGAATGCCGGCAAGCGCGACGAACGAGCCCAGCGCGAGTGTCGACATGCCCGTGAGGCCCTGCCCGATCGAGCAGCCGAATGCCATCACGCCGCCGATCCCCATCAGCGCGGCACCGCCGCCCGAGCGCAGCATGTGGCGCGGCGAGGAATAGCCTTCGAGCTTGAAGCGGCCCGTGGCGAGTGCGGTGAGCAGGCTGCCGGCGAAGACGCCGGCAACCGTCGCGATGCCGAAGTTCAGCGTCAGGCCGGTCGAGAGCATGGCGTATTGCAGGGCATCCGCGATCGGCGCGATGAAGGTGAGCGAGGTCACCGGAACCGGATTGAAGTCGTCGGCGCCGAGATAACCGGTGACGAACCAGCCGGCAGCGACGAGGAGGCCGACGATGATTCCCGCCGCGATTTGGCCCGGCGAGCGACGGAACACCGGGTGGGCAAAGGCGAACAGGGTCAACGCGACGACGATGATGGCCGCCGCCAGCGCGCGCGCGAGAGGTTCGGCGAGACCGAGCGTCGCCAGCAATGACGGCAGCGAGTTCGCCTTGACCGTCGTTTGCGAAGCCTGGACCAACGCGATGCGCGCCGGCGCGATCAGGCCCTTGAGCGTCATCTGCGCGGCGATGGCGAGCACGGTCACGACGACGAAGGAGCGGAGATTGCCGCGGCCGAGCAGCACCAGCGCGCGCGAGCCGCAACCGTTCGACAGCACCATGCCGTAACCGAACAGCAGGCCGCCGAGGAACAGCACCGGCACCGAGAATGACGGCTGCAGATAGATCGTCTTGCCGAGGTCGACCATGCCGCTGCCGGCGAGAAATTGGCTCGCGGCGATCGCAATCGCGATCGCCAGCGCATAGGTCCGCACCAGCCGCCCGTCTCCCTCGACCAGCCAGCCGCGCATGCTGCTCATCAGGCAGAAGCCGCTGAGCAGGCCGACGGCGCCATAGATCAAGCCAATGACGAGGCCTGCCAGGATGACGAATTGTACGGACGATTCCATGATTATGGCTTGAGGATCACGCGATCCCGCGAAGAGCCGGCGACAGCGACATAGGCCGCCTTGGCACTCTCGAGCGGATAAACGGCATTCGCCTTGATCGGGAACGGCTTCAGCTGGCCGCTCGCAAAGCCCGGACCGAGGTCGCGCAGCACCGCGCCTGTTGCGGTCGAGGACAGGCCGAGCGTATCGATCCCGACATAGGTGTGCTGTCCCCGGTAGAATTCGAGGATGTTGAACTGCACGATACGGTCGATCGCGGCAATCAGGATCTGGCGGCCACGCAAGGCGAGCGACTTGTGCGCGGCTTGGAAATAGGGATCGCCGACCGTGTTGAAGACGATGTCGGCGCCCTTGCCGCCGGTCACTTCGCGCACGCGCGCGGCAACGTCCGTCGCGGAGGCGTCGATCACCTCGATCGGCGCGTTGCTGTGGCCTTCGTAGGCCTCCGCTTTGCGCACCACGCCGATGACGCTTGCGCCCTGCCATGTCGCGATCTGCACCGCGGCCTGGCCGACCTTGCCGTTGACGCCGAACACCAGCACGGTGTCGCCGGTCTTCGGCAAGCCTGCACGGCGAAAGCCTTCCATCGCGGTGACGAAGGGCACGCCGATCCCGGCAGCCTCCTCCCACGACACCGTCTTCGGCTTCTCCACCACAGCATCGGCCTCGACCACGAGATGGCTGGCATGGGTGCCGTCGCGGCGGATGCCGAGATCGCCGGAGGAGCCGAACACCTCGCGGCCAAACGTGCCGGCCGGTCCGTCGATGACAACGCCGGCATAATCGCGGCCCGGGGTGCGGGGGAACACGGCATAGGGCATCAGCCCGGTCGCGGCCTTCACGTCGGAAGGGTTGACGGCCGCAGCCTTCACCTCGATCAGGAGATCGTTCGGACTGCGTGTCAGCGTGTGGCGCTCGACCACCGGCGCAAGCGCGGCGGCGTTCTCGGCCTTGGCATTGAGGCGTACGCAGCGCGCTTCGACGGATTTGGCATCAGCTGGCGACATGAAAGACCCGCGATTTCTCGCGGGCCTTGTCGCCTCTGGGGCCGGTCAAGTCAATCCGTCAACTCAGTCCTTGGGCCGCTTGTCGTAGAGCCGCCTGGCCTTGCCGAGCGAGCGTTCCAGCGTGTCAGGGGGCACGATCTGAACCTTCGAGCTGATCCCGATGGTGTTCTTGATGTGGGTCGAGATCCGGTCGGCGTGGTCGACGAGGCCTCTCCCGTCCCAGCTTTCCGACCGTGCCTCGGCGATGATGGTCAGCTCGTCCATGCGGCCTTCCCGGGTCAGCTCCAGGATGAAGTGGCCGCCGCACCAGTCGGTCGCGAGCAATACTTCCTCGATCTGGGTCGGGAACAGGTTGACGCCGCGCAGGATGATCATGTCGTCAGAGCGACCGGTCACCTTTTCCATGCGCCGCATACCGGGGCGTGCCGTCCCGGGGAGGAGCCGCGTCAGGTCGCGGGTGCGATAGCGGATCACCGGAAAGGCTTCCTTCGTCAGCGAGGTGAAGACCAGCTCGCCCTTCTCACCATCAGGCAGCACCGCGCCGGTCTCGGGGTCAATCACCTCGGGGTAGAAGTGATCTTCCCAGATGTGCAGGCCGTCCTTGGTCTCGATGCATTCCTGGGCGACGCCGGGACCGATCACCTCCGACAGGCCGTAGACGTCGGTCGCGTCCATGTCGAAGGCGTCCTCGATTTCGCCGCGCATCGCATTGGTCCAGGGCTCGGCGCCGAAGATGCCGACCTTGAGCGAGCACTGGCGTGGGTCGAGCCGCTGGCGCTTGAACTCGTCGAGGATCGCCAGCATGTAGCTCGGCGTCACCGTGATGATGTCGGGCCGGAAGTCGTTGATGAGCTGGACTTGCCGCTCGGTCATGCCGCCCGAGATCGGCACCACGGTGCAGCCGAGCTTTTCGGCGCCGTAATGCACGCCAAGTCCGCCGGTGAAGAGACCATAGCCATAGGCGTTGTGGATGATCATGCCGGTGCGGCCGCCGGCGGCGCGGATCGAGCGGGCCATCACATCGGACCAGGTGTCGATGTCGCGCTGCGTGTAGCCGACCACAATCGGCTTTCCGGTCGTGCCGGAGGAGGCATGCACGCGCACCAGCTTTTCGCGCGGCACGGCGAACATGTTGAAGGGATAGTTGTCGCGCAGGTCCGTCTTCACCGTGAACGGAAATTTCGCAAGATCAGGCAAGTCGCGAAAATCGGACGGATGCACACCGGCCTTGTCGAACGCTTTGCGATAATGCGCGACATTGTCATAGGCGTGCTTCAGCGACCAGGCCAGCCGCTGCTTCTGCAGCGCCATGATCTCGTCGCGCGAGGCGCACTCATGCAAGTCCATCTCGGCGCTATAAGTGCGGCCGCCTTCCTTGAGCCTTGTCAGAGCCATGCTCGTTTCCCCACATTGGTTCGTTCTTTTTATTTGGTCTTATTGATCTTGCGCCGGCAGCCACGTGCCGGGAATGACGCGCGAGTGTCCGCGGAACTCCGCGATGACGGTGTCGCCCGAAGTGACACGCACGTCGTAGATGCCGGAGCGGCCGCCGCGGGTGATCTCCCGCGCCGCCGCAACGAGTCGATCGCCGAGCCTGCCGGGCTTGATGAAGGTGACCTGCCCTTGCGCTGCGACCACGCGCTCGTTGTGCGAGTTGCACGCAAAGGCGAAGGCTGAATCGGCGAGCGTGAAGATGAAGCCGCCATGGGCTATGCGCTGGCCGTTGACCATGTCCGGCCGCACTGTCATCGCCAGCGTCGCGTAGCCGGGGCCAATCTCGATGATCTCCATGCCGAGGCCCTTGGAGGCATCATCCTCGGCCCACATTGCGTCGGCGCAGGCGCGGGCGATGTCCTCAGGCGACAGGGCGGCTTTGACGTTCACGCGCTTCTCCCGGCCAATTGTTTACCCATGATGTTCTGCTGGTTGGCCAAAACTGTCAAATAATGCGACGCATTTGCATCGTCAGGCCCTGATACGCCCGATCAGACATGGTCATAATCGACCACGACGCGCTCCGAGGACGGCTTGGCCTGGCAGGTCAGGACGAAGCCCGCCTTCAGCTCCCACGGCTCCAGCGAATAGTTGATGTCCATCGGCGCCTCGCCTTCGACCAGCTTGGCGCGGCAGGTCGAGCACATGCCGCCCTTGCAGGCGAACGGCAGATCGACGCCGGCGCGCAGCGCGGCATCGAGGATCGCCTCGTCCTCGGCCACGGGCACGTCACGGCGCTTGCCGTCGATGATCAGCGAGGCGATCGCTTTCGGCGGCGCGTCGGGTGCAACGGCCTTCCTAAGCCGCGGCTTGCCGCCAAATTCGGAGACGAAGCGCTCGACATGGATGCGGTCTTCCGCGATGCCGAGCCTGCGGCAGGTCGTCTCGATGTCCTCGCTCATGCCGAGGGGACCACAGATGTAGACATGATCGACGCTTCCCGCCGGCACCAGCGAGCGCAGCAGCACCCCCACCTTGTCGCCGTCGAGCCGGCCATGCAGGATCGGGATGTCCTGGTCCTCGCCGGAGATGACGTGGAAGATCGAGAGGCGATCGATGAAGCGGTCCTTGAGCTCCTCGAGCGCTTCGAGGAACATGATGTTGTCGGTGGTGCGGTTGCCGTAGAACAGGAAGAAGCGGCTGTCCGGCTCGCGCGCGAGCACGCCCTTCACGATCGACAGGATCGGGGTGATGCCGGAGCCCGCAGCAAAGCCGACATGAACGCGCGCGCGATCGGCTGGCGGAACCGCGCCGAAGCGGCCGGTCGGCGTCATCACGTCGAGCTCGTCGCCGCATTTGAGGTCTTCGGCGGCCCAGCTCGAAAACGCGCCGCCATCGACCTTCTTCACGGCGATGCGGATCTCGCCGTCGTCAGGGCCGGAACAGATCGAATAGGAGCGGCGCACCTCCTCTCCGTCCAGCGTCGTGCGGAGCGTGAGATATTGGCCGGGCGTGAAGGCGTAGTCGCGCGCGAGTTCGCCGGGAATGGCGAAGGTCATCGAGACGGCGTCGGCCGCCTCGCGGCGAAGATCGTTGACGGCCAGGCGATGGAAGCGGGGTGCGGCTGCTGACATGGTCAATGACACTTGAAATAATCGAAGGGTTCGCGGCAGGACTTGCAGCGCCACAGCGCCTTGCAGGAGGTCGAGCCGAATTCGGAGAGAAGCTCGGTGTCTTCAGAGCCGCATTGCGGGCACGCCACGGCTTGTTCGCCGAACAGCGCGCGGCGGGAGCTTGACGCCTGCGGCGGCGCGATGCCGTAGGCGCGCAGCTTTTGGCGGCCCTCCTCGCTCATCCAGTCGGTGGTCCAGGCCGGCGACAGCACGGTGCGGATTCTTGGACGGGTAAAGCCGGCGCGCTCCAGCGCCAGCTCGATCTCGAGCGCGATCATGTTCATTGCCGGGCAGCCGGAATATGTCGGCGTGATCGCGACCTCGACATGGTCGCCGGCCACGGCAACGTCACGGAGCACGCCGAGATCGGCGATGGTCAAGACCGGAATCTCAGGGTCGACCACGCTCGCCGCGGCATCCCAGGCGCGCTGACGCAGTTCGTTGTCGCGATCGAGCACCGTCACCATGTCAGCCCCGGGAAGGTGCGCTGCATCGATTGCAGCTCGGACAGAAGATGGCCGAGATGCTCGCTGTGTCGACCCGCGCGGCCGCCCTGCTGCATCCAGTCGTTTTGCGGCAGGATCAGCGTGGCCTCGTGTGCAACATTGGACAACGTCTGCAGCCAGCGACCGCGCAAGGGCCCGGGATCGACGGCGATGCCGGCATGGATCAGCGCGCGCTCGCCGTCATCGACGGCAAACATCTCGCCGGTGAAGGCCCAGAGGTGATCGATCGCCGCTTGCGCACGGGCATGACTCTCATCGGTGCCGTCGCCGAGCCGGATGAGCCATTCCGAGGCGTGGCGCAGATGATAGGCGCTCTCCTTCTCCGACTTGGCGGCAATCGCGGCCAGCGTCGTGTCGCGCGAAGCCATCATCGCGCGCCAGTAGATGTCGGCGAAGGCGGAATAGAAGAACTGCCGCACCAGCGTCTGCGCAAAGTCGCCATTGGGCTGTTCGACCAGCAGCAGATTGCGGTACTGCCTGACGTCGCGCAGATAAGCGAGCTTGTCCTCGTCGTTATCCCGGCCCTCGGCCTTGGCGGCATAGCCATAGAGCTCGCGAGCCTGACCGATCAGGTCGAGCGCGATGTTGGAGAGCGCCATGTCCTCTTCCAGCATCGGGGCATGCCCGCACCATTCCGACAGCCGGTGGCCGAGGATCAGCGCATCGTCGGCACGGCGCATTGTGTAGAGCACCAGCGGTGTTTCGGAGACCTCGATGTTGGCGGTCGCCATCACATGTGCCCCACTTCCTCGGGCACCTCGTAGAACGTCGGATGCCGGTAGATCTTCGATTCCGCCGGCTCGAACATCATGCCCTTCTCGGCGGGATCGCTTGCGGTGATCGCGCTCGACGGCACCACCCAGATCGACAGGCCCTCGCCGCGGCGGGTGTAGATGTCGCGGGCGGCTTGCAACGCCATGGTGGCGTCGCTCGCATGCAGGGATCCCACGTGCTTGTGCGCGAGCCCGTTGCGGCTGCGAATGAAGACTTCCCACAGCGGCGTGTTCGGCGTGGACATAACGATCTCCCCTATTCGGCGGCTTGCGCGGTCCGACGTTGCGCGCGCTTGGCGGCATAGGCAGCCGCCGCCTCGCGCACCCAGGCGCCCTCCGCGTGCGCCTTGCGGCGCGCCGCCATGCGATCGCGGTTGCACGGGCCGTTGCCGGCGAGCACCTGCTTGAATTCGGTCCAGTCGATTTCGCTGTAGCGCCAATGCCCGTCGGCATCCTGTGTCATGCCCGGATCGGGAATGGTGAGGCCGAGATATTGCGCCTGCGGCACAGTGGCATCGACGAACTTCTGGCGCAGCTCGTCATTGGAGAAGCGCTTGATCTTCCATTTCGTGGAGGTGTCGCTGTGCTGGCTGGTGGCATCGGGCGGGCCGAACATCATCAGCACCGGCCACCACCATCGATCTAGCGCATCCTGCGCCATCGCCTTCTGCTCGTCCGAGCCGCGGCACAGCGTCAGCATGATCTCATAGCCCTGGCGCTGGTGGAACGACTCCTCCTTGCAGACCCGGATCATCGCGCGCGCATAGGGACCATAGGAGCAACGGCACAGCGGGATCTGGTTCATGATCGCCGCGCCATCGACCAGCCAGCCGATCGTGCCGATGTCGGCCCAGGTCAGCGTCGGATAGTTGAAGATCGAGGAATATTTGGCCTTGCCGGCAAGCATGGCGTCGACCAGCTCTTCGCGAGAGCTGCCGAGCGTTTCGGCGGCGGCATACAGATAGAGCCCGTGGCCGCACTCGTCCTGCACCTTGGCGAGCAACGCGGCCTTGCGGCGCAAGGTCGGCGCGCGCGTGATCCAGTTGCCTTCGGGCAGCATGCCGACGATCTCGGAATGGGCATGCTGGGAGATCTGTCGGGTCAGCGTCTTGCGATAGGCCGCCGGCATCCACTCGTTCGGCTCGATGCGCTCCTCGGCATCGATACGCGCCTGGAACTGCGCAGCCTTGGCGGCGTCCTCCAGACCGCGGTCGTCGGTCTCGGCCGTGTTCAGCGCCTGGGTATACATGCGCATCCTCCCGATTTGTTGGGAGGCAATATATAACAAAAATGACTTCATGCAAGATATTTCTGTAACATAAAGATCAGGCGCCGAACCTCCGTTCCAGCAGCTTTCGCGCGGGCGGCAACGGCCCCTTTTCGTTGCTTGCATGATCGTCGAGCCATTGCTCGGATGGAGCGAGCAGCGCGCGATAGATTTCGCCGCAGAGCTCACGGGCCGCCCTGCCCGGCCAGTCCGCCGGCAACAGGCTTTCAGGCAGCAGCGGATCGCGCAGCACGACGCGACGGTAGTGGTGGATCAGGAGGATGCGCGCGGTGAAGGCGTCGGCCTCGGACAGATCCCTGCCGCGCCCAATCGCGGCGCGCAGCGGCTCGAACGTCTTCATGAACTTGAGATAGGCATCCGCAGTGCGCTGCAGCGGCCAACTCGCGCTGAGCAGGCGACGGCCGCTGTCGTCCTCGGCGGAGACTTCGAGACGGATCGCACCCGCAGCTTCATCCGGCACCGGCACGCCTGATGGCGCGACCCAGACGCCCGGCAGCGGACTGCCGAAGCCGGCATTGCGCAGCGCCTCGCGCGAGGCATCGCGGTCCTCGCCATTGCCGATCAGGAGCAGCTCGAAGCGCCCGGTCCAGTCCGACGGCGGCGGATCGTAGATGTGGCGCGTCGCGGCCTCGAAGGTTTGGCGCCCCTTGTCGGCCAGCCGATAGAAGCTGTTGCGGCCGACCTTCTCGCGCGTCAGCCAGCCATCGGCGGCAAGACGCGACATCGCGGTGCGAACGACGCCGCTGTCGATGTCCAGACTCTCGAAGAACTCCAGCAGCGTGCCGAGCCACACCACACCGCCGCGCGGCACGATGGCGTCGCCGAACACGGTGATGACGATGGAGCCGGTACGCGAGGGTTCGCGCTTGAGCTGGTCGATGATGCGGGAGAGCGGATGCGCCATGTGCGAGGCATAGCGCGTTTGGTGCGGGCGCGACAATGGATGGAAGCGACGCTCTTGCTGCTCCCTCTCCCCGTTCTTACGGGGAGAGGGTTGGGGTGAGGGGCTGTATCCGCAAGCTCAGTGACAGATGGACTCGCGGAGAGTCCCCCTCACCCGCCACGCTTCGCGTGTCGGCCTCTCCCCGCGTGCGGGGAGAGGCGAAGAAAGAAATCACCGGTGCGGATCGGGATAGGCAAGGCTACGCCAGCCGCTGCGGTCGAAGGGCTTCCACTGGCCCTCCTTCTGCGCAAGCCGGTCGGCCACGGCATAGACCGCGGCGGGGTGATGGCCCATGCCGCAATGGCTGCTCTCGATCTCGACGCTCTCGGTCTGCGCGCCGCTCTTCTCCACGCAGCCCTGCCAGGCGCAGACGCCGTCGGTGCGGCTGAAGATGGCGGTGGTCGGCACCGGAGGCGGCACGGCGAGCTCGCCGCCGAAGCGCGGATCGACCTGATCGGCCTTCTGCCCGCTCGCCCATTCATAGACGCGCCAGGCATTGGTGGAGCGCGGGTCGCCGGCAAAGGGGCTGCCGAGGGTGATCACCTGACGCACGCGCTCGGGCATCATCTTGGCGAGCTGGCGCGCGTAGAGGCCGCCGAGGCTCCAGCCAACCAGGCTGATCTTGCGGCCGTGCGTGTCGCTAAGCTCCTGGACCAGATCGACCATCGCATGCTGCACACCCGGACGCAGGCCGTAGTTACGGCCCTGGCGCCAGCCGCTCACCGCGTAGCCCTTGCCGGACAGGAAGCTGCGCAGCGCCCGCGTGGACGCGTCCGAGGCCACAAGGCCGGGCAGCACCAGCACCGGATGCCCATCGCCGCGCGGCGCCAGGCTCAGCAGCGGCAGCGCGCCGAGGAATGCGCCGAACTCGTGGATCGCGCGCCCTTCCAGAAACATCAGGGTACGGGACGGCGGACGCAGCGTCTGGGCAGTAGCGGTCATCAATGGATCCCTTGGGAGGCGCCGGCTGCGATGCCGGCAAATGGGCATGAATTCCAATACGCCGGCTTCTTGAACGTTCCGCAGCGCAACATGAATCAGCTAGGCGGCCGGTTCCCGACATTCAAGCCGGACAGGCGCGGGGCCACAATAGGCCCACGTGTTAATGCTAACGGCCGTGACGCAAAAGTCACAACAATCGGAGCAGGGATTCTACGGAGTAGAGCGCAAGCCCGGCGAGCCCGCCGATCAGCGAGCCGTTGAAACGGATGTATTGCAGGTCGCGGCCGATGTTGATTTCGATCAGCGAAATCAGCTGCGCCATATCCCACGCCTTGACCTGGTCGGAGATGAAGGTCGAGACGCCGCTCTTCTGGTCGGCGACAAAGCTGCGCAGCACGGTCACCAGGCCCTTGTTGATCTCGCCGCGCAACTCGGCATCGCCGGCGAGCGCGTCACCCGCAGAGACGAACATGCCGGCGAGATGATGCTGCAGCACCTGCGTCTCGCCGGCAGCGCTGCGCTCGATGAAGGAGCGGGTGTTGGCCCAAACCGTGCGGGCGAGATCGGCAAGCTCGGGCCGGGCCAAGAGATCGCGCTTCAAGCCGTCGATGCGATCGATATAGGCCTGGTCGGTGCCGAGCCGGTCAACGAAGCTCAGCACCATGCGATCGAACTCGCCGCGGAACGGGTGCTTGGGATCGCTGCGCACCTCGTTGAAGAAAGCGGTGGCGGAGGCGACGATCTTGTTCACCAGGAACTTATCGGCGCGGTAGAGCCTGAGCAGGGTCGGCAACTCCGCGCGCACCTTCTCGCGGATCATCACCATCGTCTCCGTCTGGTTCAGCGTCTCGTGCATCACGCGCAGGAGATCGTCGAACAGGATCTGGTGACGCCCCTCCGCCACGAAGCCGCGCAGCGTGCCGGCCGCGAGCGGCGCCAGGTCGATCGCCTGAAGCTGCGAGGACATGCGGCGGATGATGAAGGTCATCAAGCCCGAGCTCTCCGTCGCCGAGACTGCCTCCGGCAGCAGGCGCAGCGCGAAGCGAGCGAGATCGTCGCTGCGCTTGCGGTCGCGCAGCCAGTCGGCGACGAAGGAGCCGAAATCGATCTCGTTCAGCTTGGCCTCGACAGGACCGGCCTCGAGGAAATGCACCTGGATGAACTCGCCGAGCTTGTCGGCGATGCGGGCCTGGTTGCTCTGGATGATCGCGGTGTGCGGGATCGGCAGGCCGAGCGGCCGCTTGAACAGCGCGACCACGGCATACCAGTCGGCGAGGCCGCCGATGGTCGCGGCCTCCGCGAAGGCCGCGACGAAGCCGAACACGGGATGGATCGGCAGCAGCCACTTTGCGACGATGAAGAGCGCAAGCGTGGACGCCAGCACCAGCGTCGCCAGCGCCTTCACGCGGCGCAGCTCGGCCGCGCGTTCGGCGTCGCCGGGGGTGTCGAAGGAGAAGGTGGCGAGGGGAGTCATGACGATCTCAGAGTACGTCATTCCGGGGCGGTCCGCAGGACCGAACCCGGAATCTCGAGATTCCGGGTTCGATGCTTCGCATCGCCTCGGAATGACGGCCGAGGCGGCGTGGCGCAAAAACAAAAGGCCCGCCGAAGCGGGCCTCAAATTCAGTTTGTGCTCAGGCCGCCGGATCAGGCGGTCTTGTTGTAGACCTTGGCAAAGTTGTCCTGAGCGGACTTCGCACCGTTGGCGGCGAGCTTGCCGAGATAGTCGGTGGTCGCCTTGGCGCGCGAGACGAACGCCTCGCCGCGGGCACGGAGCAGACCCGACTGGATCTCAACGGCTTCGCTGAACGACTTAGCGGACGCGAGCTTGTCGATGCCCGAGAAGAACGCCTCGGCGTCTTCATAGATCGCCTGCTGGATGTTGCGGCTGATCTTGCCGGCTTCGGTGACGGACTCGGTCACCGCGTTCTCGACGGCGGCGGTCACGCGCTCGGAGCCAGCGAACACCTCGGCAGCACGGTCCTTGGCGGTGTTGGCAGACTTCTTGACGAATTCGCGGGCGGCCTCGGGAACTTCCAGATTCTGGATGTTCTTGAAAGCGTCTTTGAAGCCCTCGAAAGCGGTGTTGGTTTCGGTGGTCATGGGGTTCTCTCCATCCTCATTAGGTTGAGCTATGGGCTCACCCCGTCCTCGTTGGCCCGGGGCACGACCTATATGGCATAGTTAATGGTGCGATGCAACATTCGTATTGCACTGCGGTATCACGAATTCGTGAATAGCCTTAATGAGAGGCAATCTGCTGCCTTTCTGGCCCCTTGCCTACTGTGCATGGGGTTGAATTCGATTTTTTAGTGCTGGACGGCGCCCGGCAGCCCATAAGCCTCCATCTGGGCCTGGACCTGTGCGATGTTATGACCGAGCACGACGATGTCATGGGTCTTGCCGTCGACGTCCCGGACGTGGTCCCGCAGCAGCGCCTCGGCCTTGAAACCGAGGCTCTCGAACAGGGCGATCGCCGACTGCTGGTCGACCGTCATCTGCACCGAAAGCTTCTCGAGGCCGGCGCCGAGCGCGAGCGCGAAGGTTTCCTGTGACAACGCCCGCCCCACCCCCTTCCCGCGGACATCGAGCGAGACCACCATGCGGATCTCACCGACATGGGGCGACCAGGAGTGGGGATCACGCACCAGAGTGCCGCAGCCGACGACCTTGCCGTCCCTGACCGCGAGCAGGCTCGTGATCGCGCCGCGCTCGATCTCCTTGACCCAGGCTGACAGCACCTTCGGCTCGCTGATATTGCGCGGCAGGAACAAGAGGTCGTGGGTCGGCAGCCCCTTGCCGAACGCGAGCACCGCGGCCTCGTCCGCAGGTGCCATCAGACGAATCTCGATATCGCCGGCCTCGGTCTTGACGTGACGCGGATAGGAACGCTGCTCGCTCATGTCGATCTCTTCCCCAGCCAGGAATCCAGTTTCGGCCACAGCCGCTTCACGGCATTGGCGCCCGCGACGAGCGAGACGTGACCGCCTTTCAGCATCACCTCTTCCTTGTCCGCAGATCCGATCTTCGCGATCAGGTGCTTGGCGGCCTCATACGGCACGATGTGGTCGTGCTCGGCGACGGCGTGCAGGATCGGCACCTTGATGTTCTCGAGCTTCGCCGCCCGGCCGCCCACCGACATGGTGTCGTTGAACAGCTTGTTGTCCCACATCAGGTCCTTGGTGATGGTGCGGAAATACTCGCCCGCGAGCGGCAGCGTATCGGTCGCCCAGCGGTCGAACATGCGGTAGGACTTCACGAACTCGTCGTTCCAGATGTTTTCCCAGAGCTGGATCTGGCTCACCGTGCGCGAGGCCGGGCGTAACATCTCGAACGAGGACAGGATCATCTCCGGCGGCACGTTGCCGACGCTGTCGACGAGATGGTCGACGTCGAAATAGCGACGGTCGGAGAAGTTCGAGAACAGCTTCATCTCGCGGAAGTCGATCGGCGTGGTGAAGCAGATCAGGTTCTTCATCGGCCCGTCCGCGTGGATCGAGCCATAGAGCAGCGACAGCACGCCGCCGAAGCAATAACCGATCACGGAGACATCCTGCTCGCCGGAATCGGCCTGTACGCGGCGAACGCAATCCGGGATGAAGTCGAGGACGTAGTCCTCCATCCGCAGGCTCTTTTCCTCCGGCCGCGGCGCGCTCCAGTCGAGCATGTAGACGTCATAGCCGCGCTTGAGCAGGAACTCGATGAAGCTCTGGCCGGGGACGAGATCGAGAATGTAGCCGCGATTGGTGGTCGCCATCACGATCAGCACCGGCACGCGGTAGATCTCGTCCGACATCGGCCGGTAGTGATAGAGATTCATGGTGCCACGCGTATGCAGCACGTCCTTCGGCGTCGATCCAAGCGAAGGGCCGGAGGTCGAGAAATACTCGACGCCCTTGATGCTGCGCTGGATGGCGCGCTGCACCTCGGACTGGATGCGCTCGGGGATGGATGCGAAATCGAGTCCTGGCGGCGCGTTCATGCCTGGTCTCCGCCCTCGGACGGCGGACGCTTGGTCCGCGGCGGCCGCGGCGGCCCGTCGGAGCCTTGCGAGATGCCGGAATTCGCCGCCATCTGGCTCAGCATCGACTTGATCTCGCCGATCTGGGCTTCGACGGACTGGAGCCGCTCGGCAAGACCCGTGACCTGCTCCCGGCTCGGCAGGTTCATCGAGACGAGATATTTCTCCATGAGCTCGCCGAGCTGCTTCTGAGCACCTGCAGCAACTCCGCCCGCGCGGTTCACCGCCTGTGAAAACTCGGGCGACGACATAGCCTGGTTGGCGAAAGAGTTGAACCCCTTCTCCATCTCGCCGACCATCTTCTGCCACATGGCAACGGGGTCATTGGTCTTGTCGGTCATCGGCGTCCTCCTGAAATCGAGAGCTGCGATGCCCTTCTTTTTCGCCATACCACACCGTTGCGCGGTGCCGGTCAACCGGCAGGTCGGCCAGTGCGGCGCACATGGCTTCTTTGCGGCGTGAAACCGTGCGATACACGACTGATCAAGAGCGAAGGGAATGCCCGTGACCACCCATCAGTCGCCCCAGACCGTCCGCGCCAACGGCATCGACATCTGCTACGAGATCTTTGGCAACGACAACGCCGAGCCGCTGCTGCTGATCATGGGGCTCGGGGCGCAGATGATCCACTGGGACGATGCGTTCTGCGAGCAGCTTGCCGCACGCGGCTTCCGCGTGATCCGCTTCGACAACCGCGACATCGGCAAGTCCAGTCATCTCACCGGCGGCAAGCGCCTGACGCCGCTCGAACTGCTGAAACTGCGCTTCCTCAGAATTCCTGTCGCCGCAACTTACAAACTGATCGACATGGCGAAAGATACGGTCGGGCTGATGGATGCGCTCGGCATCAGATCGGCGCATCTGGTCGGGGCGTCCATGGGCGGCATGATCGCGCAGGAGGTGACGCTGTCGTTTCCGCATCGTGTCCGCTCGCTGACATCGATCATGTCGACGACGGGTAATCCGCGCGTGCCGCCGCCGAGCCGCGAGGCCGCGGCGATGCTGATGGCACCGCCGCCGCGCAGCAAGGAAGAGTTCATCCTACGTTACGGCCAGACCTGGAAAGTGTTGCGCGCCGGACATTTCCCGGAAGAGGAAGCGCTCGATCCTGAGCGCGCCGAGCGCGTGTTCGCGCGTGGGCTCAATCCGGCCGGCGTCGGCCGCCAGCTTCGCGCCGTGCTGGCCTCCGGCAGCCGCAAGGAGCGGCTGCACGCCGTGAAGGCTCCCACACTGGTCATCCACGGCACCGTCGATCCGCTGGTCCGCCCCGAAGGCGGTAAGGACACGGCGGCTTCAATTCCGAACGCAAGACTGTTGATGATCGAAGGCATGGGCCATGCGCTGCCGATGCGCTTCTGGCCGGAGATCATCGGCGCCATCGACAAGCACGCCCATGGCGCGGCGGCGCAGGCCGCCTAGAGCATTTTCGGTTCTGATTGAATCAGAACCGAAGCTCTAGATTCTTGTTTTGACGCGTTTTCTTCACGCGAACCGGTGT
>NZ_LFJB01000036.1:0-49984 GCF_006658625.1 Bradyrhizobium sp. UNPF46 | reverse complement strand
CCGCTCCGACATCAAACTTCCGACCAAGGTCCAACCCAAACGCCAATCAGCAACGAATTTGCCGGTTTTTCAGCAGACTGCTAGCGGTGACGGCGCGGCATATTCGGCAACATGGATGACCGTTTCACTGTTCGAATCCGGGATGGACCCCCTCGTTTACTGCTATCAGACGGGGGCAACGCCGTGCCGACTCACATTTGGGGACAGGCAGCTTTCGTCATAGTTTGTAGGCGCTGCTGCGCGCTAGATCTTTGTTGGCCAGAGCGAAGTGTGCATGATCGGCATCCTCTGCCGAACCCTCGCGGTCCGCAGCGGCTGCACGATTGCTGATATCGCCGAGCTTTTGAGTCGGCACAGCTCGATACGAGCTAAGTTGCGGTGGATGCGGTGTGGTTCTTGATCCGGACCGCTGCGGTTGAACTTGCTCGCGCAATGAGCTTACCCTGCGCATCCAGGAGTTCCGCCTCCATGAAGCCGATGCTGCGACCGCGGCGGATGACCGTCCCGTAGGAGCGATACCGGCCTGGATGAGCCGGCAGCAGGAATGTGACCTTGATCTCCAAGCTGGCAACCGTGGTGTCCTCCATGCCGTCGACCAGGCAGGCCGTCGCCATCGCGACGTCGAGCCAGCCCGTCACGATTCCACCCTGGACGATCCCGCCCTTGGGATGGCCTGCAATCGAATGGCAGTGACGCTGTTCGGCGTTCAAGTCGATCGCGACGCGGTTGGCAGTCTCCTCGTAGGCGATGACCCCGATGCCGAGCAGCGTCCAGGCCGGCGACCGGTTGGCATTGAATGTCTTGATGCGTTCCGAAGGGGTCATGTCTTTGCACCGCTCAATCGAGATTTGCTCGAAGCATGCGATGATCTCCTCACGCTTCGCAGATTGTTCAGCACGTGTTTCGAAGCTCTGCAACCCGGCCACGCGCAACGACAGTGCGGCCTGGCCGGGAGATGTCCCGTCCTGCCGTGCGACACTTGTCGAGAACTGTCGGGGCCGGGGGCTTGGGATCACCCGGAGGCGCCGTCGCGCTGAACGAAGATCACGGCGTCCGTCGTCGGATCGGGTGCGAGAGGACATCCTTTTGCTGCCGCGAAGGGCAGCAGAAAGCCCGCAAAATGAGCCTTGACATAAGAAAATTATTACATTCTGATAAAAATATAATTCATGGCGGATGTCAGACATCGCTGAAGGAGGGACTTTCCGGACGGGCCGAAGCTCGTTGTCTGCCTGCTCTCGTCGATCCGTCACCCGATGATTGCGTCGTTGGTCTGCGCGAACGCGGACAGACGCGGATGGATTTCCGCAGCGCCGCCTTGTTCACTCGACGTCCGTGACGCGCTCTCTCGGCGAGTTGCGATCAAATGCGACACCCCGACGGAACGGCTGCACGCCGCGCTTGCTGCGTGCTTCCGGTTCGCCGACTGATTTCTCATGCCTGGAGAGGCCGCCTTGAATAGAAATCTGGTCCGTGCACTGCTTCTTGCCGGACTCGCCCTCGGTTTCGGGGCGGGTTCGTTCCGCTATTCGATCGGCGATCTCAGCGATGCGGGCCCCGGCCTGTTTCCGCTGATGATCAGCACGCTGCTCCTGATCGTCTCGATTATGATGATCGTCCGGTCGCGCTACGATGCCGCGGTGCCGTTGCAGATCGGCTGGCGGCGTATCTCGCTGGTGCTGGGCGGGTTGGTCGGCTTCGTGCTGGTGTCGAAAGCCCTCGGCGTACTCGCCGGCATCGTCGCGCTGGTCTTCATCACCGGGCTGGCCGGCACGTCCTACTCCTGGCGGCGCAATCTCCAGGTTTCGCTCGCGCTGATCGCGGTCGCCTTTGCCATGCAGTCCCTGCTCGGCCTCAACATCGGGCTCTACTGATGGACGTCCTACAAAACCTGCTGATGGGTTTCGAGCACGCGCTCACCCTGCAAAACCTGATGTACTGCGCCATCGGCTGCGTGGTCGGCACGCTCGTCGGGCTGCTGCCGGGACTCGGACCGCTGGCCACGATCAGCCTGCTCCTCCCGCTCACCTATTCTATCCCGGTCAACGGCGCGCTGATCATGCTCGCCGGGATCTATTACGGCGCACAATATGGCGACAGCGTCAGCGCCATCACCATGAAGATCCCGCACGCGAGCAGCATCGTCACCTGCATCGATGGCTATCAGCTCACACTCAAGCGCCAGACCGGTCTTGCGCTGTTCACGGCGGGCATATCGAGCTTCATCGGCGGCACCGTCGCGATCGTGGTGCTGGCCTGGCTGACCCCTCTGCTCGGCCGGGTCGCGTTCATGCTCGGACCTGCTGACTACTGCATGCTCATGCTGTTCGGCTTCATGTGTGTGAGCGTTGTGACGACCGGAAGCGTCCTCAACGGGCTTGCGATGTGCTTCGTCGGCGTGCTGCTGGCCCAGGTCGGGACGGACGTCCAGTCCGGCGTCCAGCGCTTCACGTTCAACCTCGACACGCTCTACGACGGCATCAATCTGGTGAGCGTCGCACTCGGATGCTTCGGCATCGCCGAGATCACCAAGAATCTCGACGAGGGAGAGGAACGATCCCCCTTCAACGGCGAGATTCATCTCATTCCGAGCTGGGCCAACTTCAAGCGGATCATGCCGAGCGCGCTGCGCGGCAGCGTGGTCGGGTCGATCCTGGGTGTGCTGCCCGGTGGCGGAGCGACCGTCGCCCAGTTCGTGTCCTACGCGTTCGAGAAGAAGGTGAGCAAGTACAGACGGGAGATCGGCAGCGGCGCCATCGAAGGGGTGGCCGGTCCTGCTGCTGCCGACGAGGCGGCCGCCCGCACCAGCTTCATCCCGCTGATGAGCATCGGCATTCCCGAGAATGCGGTCACCGCATTGATGATGGCCGCATTCATCATCAAGGGCGTCCAGCCGGGACCGAACATGATCGAGAAGAACCCCGATCTGTTCTGGGGACTGGTCGCGAGCATGTGGATCGGCAACTGCTTCCTGCTGCTTCTCAACGTGCCCCTGGTGCGGATCTGGCTGTCGGTGTTCAAAATTCCTTACGGCGTGCTCTTCCCCAGCATCCTCTTTTTCTGCTGCATCGGGACGTTCAGCATCAATAATAATCTGAACGACATCTTCGTCACGGTGGCGTTCGGTTTTGCCGGCTACATCCTGATGCGGCTGTCGCTGGACCCGTCCCCGCTGATGCTTGGGTTCATCCTGGGGCCCATGCTCGAGGAGAATTTCCGCCGGGCCATGCTGCTGAGCCGCGGCAGTTTCGAGGTCTTCGTGACGCGTCCGATCAGCGCAACCTTGCTGGCTCTGGTCGTCGGATTGACGACGCTCGGTGTGGTCAACGCCTTGAGATCCGGCCGGCGTAGCGGGCTTGCCGAGGAGGGGCCTGCCGCCATGGTGCAGCCGTGATGCAGGCAACGCCCACCTCGGCCATCGCACGACACAGGGCAGCGACGGCCATCCAACACGCAGTCATCGAGGATTCCGCATGAAGCTCTATCACGAAGTCAGAGGTTGTTCCCTCGCGGTCGACATCGTCCGGCGCGAACTGGACATTCCGCTCGAACTGATCTGGGTCGACGTCCCGCGCAAGCTGCTGCCGGACGGGACCGACTACTACAAGGTCAATCCCAAGGGGCAAGTGCCGTCGCTCGAATTGCCGAACGGCGAATTCCTGTCCGAAGGTGCCGTCATCATGCAGTACCTGGCGGACATGCGGCCGAACAGCGACCTCTGCGCCCCGGCCGGGACGCTGGCCAGATACCGCATCATGGAGTGGATGAGCTTCGTTGCGTCCGATCTTCACAAGGGTGGATTCATGCCGCTGATCAAGAAGGTCACGCCGGATGACTACCGGCCGATTGCGCGGCAACTCGTGCTGGCCCGCCTGAAATGGCTGAACGATCATCTGGCCGACCGGAAGTATCTAACCGGACCCACGTTCACGATTGCCGACGCGCATTGCTACACGATCGTGATGTGGACTGAATATCAGCACATCGACGTGTCGCCATGGCCGCATCTGCAGGCCTATCTGCAGCGCATCAGCCGGCGCGAGAGCGTGATCGCGGCGAAAGCCGCGGAGCGCGCGGAGGCGGAACGGGCGTTGAAGGCCAGCGCCTCGTAGTTCCAGCGTCGCCGGAGTTCCGGCCATTCACCTGCTTGTCGTTCCAACACCCACGTCGAAGTCTCACATCGGAGGTTCTCTTGTCGTTCATCCGCGTTGTCCTCGCATTGTGCATCGGCATCGGAGCGGCGCATGCCGAGGCGCCGTATCCCACCAAGCCGATCGTGCTGGTCGCCGCCTTCGCCCCCGGCGGTGTCACCGACATTTCCGCGCGCCTCGTCGCCAAAGGACTGTCGGAAGAATTGGGCCAGCCTGTCGTCGTGGAGAACCGGGCCGGGGCGGGTGGTGCCATCGGCGCCACTTTCGTCGCGAAAGCTCCGCCCGATGGATACACGCTCCTGTTGGGGACGGTGTCGGAATTGACCGTGCTGCCCGTGGTCAAGATCACGCCGCCCTACGACACGATGAAGGATTTCGAGCCGATCGCGCGGGTGGGCACAGTTGCCTTCGTGCTCGCCGCGCATCCCTCCGTGCCCGCCAACAACGTCGCCGAACTGATTGCGCTCGCGAAGGCCGAGCCGGGCAAGCTGTCCTTCTCCTCCTTTGGCGTCGGATCGCAAAATCAGCTTCTCGCCGAACTCTTCATGAGCAAGTCGGGCACCAAGCTGCTGCATGTGCCGTACAAGGGGAGTGCCTCCGCAGTAACGGATCTGATCGGAGGTGCCGTCCAGCTCACCTTCGACACGACCACGGTCGTCATGCCGCTCGTGCAAGGCGGCAAGCTGAAGGCGTTGGCGGTGCTGTCGTCATCACGGTCCGACGCAGCGCCCGGCGTTCCGACCCTTGCGGAAAGCGGCGTACCTCTCGAGACCGTCGGCTGGACCGGCGTTGTGGGACCGCGCGGCATGCCGCCTGCGGTCGTCGTGCGGCTCAATGCGGCCATCAACAAGGTGCTGGCGAACCCGTCGATCAAGGCGGAGTTCGGCCGCAGGGACATCACCGTCGGCGAGACCACGCCGGACGAGTTCCGCGCCTTCATGCAGGCCGACATCGATCGCTGGTCGCAGGTGGTGAAGGCGTCCGGGATCAAGATCGAATAGTCGCCCGGCGGCAAACGGGGCCAACGATGGCCAGCCCGCCTTTCCGGCTACTTTACAACCACGTAGCCTGTGGTAATTATCATAATATGAGAAAACAAACAGGATAAGCTCATGGACTCCACGATCATCGTTGCAACCGCCGGCCAGGGAATGTTGCGCAGCAACGACCAGGGCAAGAGCTGGCATCGTCTGGGTTTGGGCGGGCCGATCGAATTCGACGGCATCGTCCGCTCGCTCGCCGTGGATCCGGCGCGCCCGGAGCGCGTCTATGCCGGCGCCGATTGCGGTGTGTGTCTCAGCGACGATGCGGGTGCGCATTGGCGGCAGTCCCGCGGCGCGATCGCAGGAAAAACGGTGTGGTCGCTCGCCGTCGACCCGAACAATCCGTCCGTGATCTACGCCGGAACAGGAGCGCCGTCGCGTGCCGGCTTCTACAAGTCCACCGACTCGGGCGAGACGTTCAGCCAGATCGTCGAGGACTTTCCGGAGTTCTGTGCAGGCGTGAACCGTCCGCGGCTGCTGACGGCCTGCGTCGATCCCGACGACAGCAACCAGGTCTGGTTCGGGCTCGAAGAGGGCGGGGTGTGGCGAAGCCGCGACGCCGGCGGCAGCTGGGAGCGTCTCGACGGCGAGGACCGCACGATCCGTCACTCGGACATTCACTCGATCTCCATCATGCCGGCAACGCCGTCGTCGCCGAAGACGACATTCGTGCTGACGGTGAACACCGTCTACCGCAGCGTGGACGACGGCAAAACGTGGACGGGCAAGCCGTCGAAGGAGCGCTTCGACGGGATGTACTACACACGGACGGTCCTGCCCGTTCCGGGCGATGAGAACGCCCTGCTGCTCGCCATCGGCGACGGCACGCCCGGCATCAAGACGCGCATCTACAGGTCGAACGACCGGGGCGAGACCTGGAGGACGGCGGAGCTGAAGCAGACGCCGAATTCGACCGTGTGGGCCTTCGGCGCCCATCCGGCTGATCCGCAACTGATCTACGCCGGCACCAAATACGGCCATCTGTTCACCTCGAAGGACGCCGGCAAGAGCTGGGACAAGGAGTGGCGCGATTTCAGCGAGATCACGGCCGTCGCCTGGACGCCGGTGGCCGCGCCGCTCAAGGCGCATGCGAAGTCGGACGTATGAGAGGACTGGATCTTGAGTAAGCAAGCCTCGGGCAAAGCGGCCAATCTTGCCGGATTCCACATCCGCAAATGGTACACCCAAATCGATGAAAGTCTCGCCAACGAGAGCGGCCAACTCGCGGATGGTCCGCCGCTGCGGAAGTACGTGCTCGCGGCCGCCATCGCCAACCCCTACGCGGGTCAGTTCAGCCAGACGATGGATCTGATCGTCCCCAATTCGGTCGCGCTCGGACATGAGTTCGCCCGGCGCGTAGCGGCGCTTGTCGGCGAGGACGGCATCCAAAGTTACGGCAAGGCGGCGGTCGTCGGTTCGGCCGGCGAATACGAGCACGGCAACGCGTTCCTCACCAGCATCTTCGCCGATCCGGTCCGCGACGCCGTGGGCGGCGGCAAGTCGTGGATTCCCTCCAGCGGCAAGCGCGGCGGTCCGGGGACGTCGATCGACATCCCGCTCGCGCACAAGGACGCGCTCTACGTGCGATCTCACTACGACACCGTAACCACCTTGTTCGCGGACGCGCCGTCCCCGGACGAGGTCGTCATTGCGTTTGCGTTCGCAAGCCGGGGACGCCTGCATGCGCGGCTCGGCGGGCTGCGGGCCGAGGACATCAAGGGCGAAGACGGGTTGCATTGATGCCCTCCTCCGCAAAGCCGATGTCCTCGTCGCCGGCCGAGGGATGGTTCGCCAGCGACGGCCTCAATCTGCGTTTCGTGGAATGGGGCTCTCCGGAGAAGCCAGCCATCGTCATGCTGCACGGGCTGCGCAGCTACGCCCATACGTGGGAGCCGGTGGCGCTCCCGTTGCTCGATCACTGGCGCATCGTCGCGCTCGACCAGCGCGGCCGCGGCCGGAGCGATTGGGATCCGAAGGGCGATTATTACACGGAAGATTACGTCCGCGATCTCGAAGCGCTGGCGGACCATCTGGCGCTGCGACGTTTCGTGCTGCTGGGACATTCCATGGGCGGCGCCAATGCGTTCGTCTACGCCGCGCGTCATTCCGACCGCGTGGCGGCGCTCGTCGTGGAAGACATGGGGCCGGGGGCGTCGGCAAGCTCAGGCGGGGCCGATCGCATCCGGCGCGAACTGAACGAAACGCCGTCCTCGTTCGCGACCTGGGACGAAGCTGCCGCGTTCTGGCGGCGCATCAGGCCCGACATCTCGGAAGAGGCGTTGCAATCGCGTGTCACGCATTCCCTCAAGCAGGGCGCCGACGGCACGGTGACCTGGTGTCACGATGCAGCCGGCATCGCCAGGTCGCGGCTGTCTGCTGCCCCTGGCAAGATCGTCGATCTGTGGCCGCATGTCGAGGCGCTGCAGATGCCGACGCTGCTGATCCGCGGTGCGAAGTCCGACTTCCTGTCGGCGGCCACCGCCGACGAGATGTGCCGCCGCAATGCCCGCATCCGACGCGCCGACGTGGAGGGCGCCACCCACTACGTCCACGACGATAATCTGGCGGGATTCAATACCGTGCTGCAGGATTTCCTGACGCAGCAACGTGGACTATCGACGTCCTGGTCCTGACGCCGGCGGAGCCTTCGCCGGTGTGGTTGCCGGGACGGATCTTTCCGTCCCGGCCCCTTCCATCTCATTCGATCTTGATGTCCGCGGCACGGGCGATCTCGCCCCATTTGGCGACGTCCGCCTGCATGAAGGCGCCGAATTCGGCCGGCGTGCTTGCCACCACCTTCACGCCACGCTGTTGCAGCGTCTCGACGTTCGCGGGAATCCGCAAGACTTTCACCAGCGCCGCGTGGAGCCGCTCGACGATCGCCGAGGGTGTGCCGCGCGGCGCGAGCACGCCGAGCCACCCCTCGAAGGTGAAATCGGGAAGGCCGCTTTCGGCCATGGTCGGCAATTCAGGCGCCAGGGGCGTGCGCTCCGGAGACAGGGTCGCGAGCCCCTTCAGGCTGCCGCTGCGGATCAGCGGGATCATCACCGAAGCCGTGTCGAAGGCGAGCTGGACCTGTCCTGCGAGCAGGTCGGTCACCGCCGCAGCGCTTCCCTTGTAGGGCACATGAACGAGCGAGAGATGATTCTTCCGGGCGAAGGCTTCGCCAATCAGGTGGTTGGTCGAACCGATGCCGAACGACGCGAAATTGAGCTTGCCGGGATTGGCGCGCGCATAGGCGATCAACTCGCCAACGCTCGTCGTGTTCAACGAGGGGCTTGCCGCGAGCACAAAGGAGACGGTGCCGACCTCGGTGATAGGAGTGAAATCCTTCAGGGGATCATACGGCGCCTTGACCTTGACGGCGGTCAGGACGTCGAGCTCGGAGCCGGAGCCGAACAGCAGCGTGTAGCCGTCGGCCGCAGCACGCGTCACACCCACGGCGCCGATCGCGCCTCCCGCACCGGGCCGGTTCTCGACGATGACAGGTTGCCCAAGTTCGGTCGCGAGGTCCTTTGCAACGAGCCGTGCTGCGGTGTCGGTGCCTCCGCCGGGCGCAAATGCGACGACGAGCGTGATCGGCTTCGAGGGATAATTTGACTCAGCATGCGCGTTTGAAGCGAGCAACGCGGTCACCAGCAGCGCAGTCCATCCGAGTTTCCGCATCATAATCGCTCCTGTCATCACGATGACGATTGACACCTGAACTATTTCTCATAATGTAATAAAATTCATAGTCGGTCAATGGATCGGATGGGTCATGCGGATGAAAGCGTTGCGCGGCAATCAGGCGAGCGATCGTAACCGTCGAAACCTGCTGGCAATCGGCCCGTTGCAATTCCTCGCCGTCGTGCTCGTCGGTCTTGGTCTGTCGTCACGGCCGGCCGGTGCCGCCGGCACCTACCCCAGTCGGCCGATCACGATCATCGTCGCGTTCGAGCCCGGTGGCTCATCGGACATTTCGGCACGTCTGGTCGCGCAGGAGTTGACCGGCATTCTCGGTCAGCAGGTCATCATCGAGAACCGTCCCGGCGCAGGTGGCCGCCCCGGAACGCGGCGGCTCGCCGAGGCGGCGCCGGACGGCTATACGCTGCTGTGGGGCAGTGGCAGCACGCTCACGGTCTCCCCCGTGCTCTATGCGGACCAGAAATATGTCCACAGCCTCACGCCGATCAGCCTCGGCGTGACGCAACCCTTCATCTTCGTCGCCTCCACCGGCATCGGCGTGAAGTCGGTCGGCGATTTCGTGGCGCTGGCGAAGCAGCAGCCGCGCAAGCTCAACTTTGCCTCCGCCGGCGTGGGCTCCAGCAATCATCTGCTCGGCGAGATCTTCCAGGCCTCGACCGACACGCAACTCACCCATGTGCCCTACCGGGGCGGAGCGTCGGCGCGCGACGCGGTCACCAAGAACGAAGCCCAGTTGATGGACGAGGTCCTCTCGCCCCTGGTCGGCGCGATCCAGGCTCACCAGCTCCAGCCGCTCTTCGTCACCAGCGACACCCGTCATCCCCTGTTTCCCGAGGTGCCGACGGCGAACGAAGTCGGATTGCCGGACCTCGCCATCGTCGGCTTCTTTGCCCTGCTCGGCCCGGCGCGGCTGCCGCCGGACATCGTCGCGACTCTCAATGCCGCGATGAAGAAGGCTCTGGAGTCCAAGGAATTGCGCGCCTCGCTCGATCTGCGCGGATTCGATGCGGCCTACAGCACGCCGGAGGATCTGGCGCGGCTCATCGAAAAGGGCCGCAAGCAGTATGGCGACATCGTCGCGCGTCGCAACATCAAGATCGACTGATCGCCGTCAATCATCCCGTCACGAACTGGAAGAACAATGAAACTCTATCTCACCCCCCACGCCTGCTCGCTCGCCGTCGACATCGTTGCCCGTGAGCTGGACATCCCGCTTGCGCTCGAGTGGATCGATGTGCGCGCCAAGAAGCTTCAGGACGGCAGCGACTACTTCAAGATCAATCCGAAAGGGCAGGTTCCGACGCTCGGCCTCGATGACGGCCAGTTTCTGACGGAAGGCACCGTGATCGTGCAGTGCCTCGCGGATTCGAAGCCCGGCAACAAGCTTCTTCCGTCCGGGGCGAACATCGCCCGCTACCGTGTGCTGGAATGGCTCAGCTTCATCAGCTCGGAGCTACACAAGGGCTTCACGCCGCTGTTCAGGCCGACCACGCCGCCGGCCTATCGCGACATCGCGATCGAGAATCTGGCGAAGCGGTTCGCCTGGTTGAACGAGGAGCTTGCGAGTCGGCCGTTCCTGGCCGGCAACGAGTTCACGGTCGCCGATGCCTACGGGTACACGATCATCACCTGGAGCCGCATCCACAAGCTCGACCTGTCGCCCTGGCCGCATTTGGTCGCATACATCGATCGGATCGAGAGCCGGCCGAGCGTCAAGGCGGCTCGCGCTGCGGAGGCGGAAGAACTTCGCCGTCGCGGCAGCTGAACGGGCGAGGTGGATGATGTCGATGCGATGGAAGAAGCGGCCTGCCGGCTCGAACTGGGGCGCATTCGGCGCCGACGATCAGCTGGGCGCCATGAACCTTGTGGGTCCCGAGCAGGTCAGGAAGGGACTCGCCGAGGTCCGCCACGGCCGCACCTTCTGTCTGTCGCTGCCGCTCGACTATCCGGGCGGCACCGCGCTGCATCCGCGGCGGCACCCGCCGCGCCGCTTCGCGACGCTGCGGGGCGGCAAGAACGAGGGGGCGCAGTGTTTCTGTCATGCCGCTTCGCGCGACAACCCGCTCTATTGCGACGTGTTCAGCGACGACGTCGCCCTGATCCATACGCAATATTCGACCCAATGGGACGGCCTTGCGCATGTGGGCGCCGAGTTCGACGCAGATGACGATGGAACGGAGGAGATCGTCTTCTACAACGGTTTTCGCGCCGGCACCGACATCAAGCCGGCGCCCGCGGCAACGGGCCCGATCCAGTGGGACAGCTACGAGGGTCCCAGCGCGGAGGCGCTTGGCATCGAAAATCTCGCGCAGCACGGCGTCCAGGGCCGCGCCGTCATGGTCGACCTCCACAAGCATTATGGTCAGGACAACCACGCCGTGACCTTCGCCGACCTGATGACCATCCTGAAGCAGGATGGCGTGGTGATCGAACGGGGCGACATGGTGTGTCTCTACACCGGTCTCGACACGCTCATCCTCGGCATGAAAAAGCAGCCGGTCGGCGAGGTCCTGCTGAATTCGTGTGCGGGGCTGGACGGCGGCGACGAGCAATTGCTGAACTGGATCAGCGAGACGGGAATAGCGGCGCTGATATCGGACAATTTCGCCGTCGAACTGATGCCGAAATCCTCGCGCTCGAGCGGCCGACACGCGATGCTGCCGCTGCATCATCACTGCCTGTTCAAGAACGGCATCCACCTCGGCGAGCTCTGGCGGCTCAACGAACTCGCACTGTGGCTGAGGACCGAAGGACGCAGCCGCTTCCTGCTAACCGCACCGCCGCTGGCGCTTCCGGGCGCCGTCGGATCGCCGGTGAGCCCGATCGCGACGGTATGACATGCAGCCGCCAGCAGAAAGAACAGTCATGAACGGCGCCGATGCCATTGTCGCCGCAATGGCGAAGAACCAGATCGACATCTGCTTCGCCAATCCGGGTACAACGGAACTCGCGCTGGTCGATGCGCTCGACCGCGCCAGCGGGATCCGGAGTGTGCTCGGTCTTTTCGAGGGTGTCTGCACCGGCGCGGCCGACGGCTACGCGCGCATGCTGGGGCGGCCGGCTGCGACCCTGCTGCATCTCGGACCCGGCTTCGCCAACGGCATCGCCAATCTGCACAACGCGCGCCGCGCCCGCTCGCCCATGCTCAACCTGATCGGCGATCACGCGACCTGGCATCTGCCATTCGATGCGCCGCTGGCCAGCGACATCAAATCATTGGCGACGCCGGTGTCAGGTCACTACACCTATCTGGGGACGCCGCAGCTTTGTATCGACGAGACCGTGACGGCGATTGGCGCGACGAAGAGCGGATTGATCAGCACTGTCGTCATCCCGACCGACGTGCAGGAACATGTGTTCGACGAACGGCCCGGGATTCCGGCGCTGTCGCCGCGAAAGATCGAGGCGTGCGATGGCGAGCGGATCGAAGCTGCCGCGCGCGTGCTCAGGAGCCGGAAGGCGGTGATCATTCTGCTTGGTGCAGGGGCGATGACATCGGCGGGGCAGAGAGCTGCCGCGTCCATTGCCGCCACGACCAGAGCCCGCGTCTTCGCCGAGACTTTCCCGGCCCGTTGGGATCGCGGCGGCGATACGCCGGTGATTCCCCGCTTCCCCTATTTCCCCGAGATGGGAATCGAAACGCTGAAGGATGCCGAATGCGTGCTGCTCGTCGGCGCCCGGGCGCCGATTGCCTATTTTGGCAAGACGGGTCTTCCCAGCGAACTGGTGCGTCCGGGCACGAGCGTCGAGACGCTCGCTGATCCCGGCGGCGATGCGGAGGGGGCGATCGTGGCGCTGGCGCAGGCACTCGGTGTTGAGCCGATACCTCCATTCGCCATATCGGTCCCCTCGCTTCCCGAGCACGGTCTGCGCCTCGATCCATCCGTGATGGCGCAGACCGTCGCGGAGCTGATGCCGGAGAGGGCCATCGTGGCGGTGGAAGGCGCGACCACGACGCCGTTCTTCTTCACGACGGCAGCCGCGGCGAGGCCGCATACGGTGCTCACCAACACCGGGGGCGCAATCGGTCAGGGCATGCCCGTCGCGACGGGGGCCGCGCTGGCCTGTCCCGATCGGCAAGTCATCAATCTCCAGGGTGACGGAAGCGCGGCATACACCGTGCAGGCCTTGTGGACGCAGGCGCGCGAGAGACTGAACGTCGTCACGATCCTCTGCGCCAACAAGAACTACGGCGTGTTGCGTGTCGAACTCGGACGGGCCGGGATGAATCCCGATGCGCCGGTGCCGCACCGCTTGACCAGTCTGGAGGACCCCGCGCTCGACTGGGTCGGACTGGCCCGGGGTTTCGGCGTCCCGGCAGCCCGCGCGCACACCGCTGGCGATCTTGCCGAACTGACCCGCACGGCATTGTCGCAAGGCGGTCCCTTTCTGATCGAGGCGGTGATGTGATGATGGCGAGGCCGAAACCGCACGACGCCGCAGGGCCAAGGCCTGCGCTGCAGGGAGAGTCAAGATGAAGCCGTCCACCGGATTGCCTTTGCCGACGTCGCCGGCGCAGCAATATCCCTGCACAGGGTACGCGCGGCGGATGAGCCGGCGCTGCGGCCTTGTGATCATGGCGCTCGCCACGCTCATGTCGTGGAGCCTTCCGGGACAGGCGCATGCTCAGGCCGCCGCGCCCGGCTTTGCACCGAGCCGTCCGGTCACTCTGGTCGTGCCGTTTGCAGCTGGCGGCGGTACGGACGTTCTCGCCCGCCTCGTCGCCGACAAGCTCGGCACAGCGGTGAAGCAGACGGTCCTCATCGACAACAGGCCCGGCGCCAATGGATTGGTGGCCAGCCAGTTCGTCGAGAAAGCCAAGCCGGATGGCCAAATCCTGATGCTCGGGAGCAACTCGACCCACGTCATCGCACCCCTGCTGCTGCCCGACCGTGCGGCCGCGGACGCGATGAGGAGCAAGTTCAAGCTGGTGGCGATCCTCGCCGGCACGCCGCTGGTTCTCGCCGTGAACGCAACCTCGGAGTACAAGACGCTCGAGCAGTTCCTGAACAGGAAGGACGTCGAACTGACCTTCGGCACGTTCGGCGTTCATTCGTCTCCGCATCTGATGGGTGCGTTGCTTGCGTCCCGCACCGGGGTGCGGCTCGTCCATGTCCCCTACAAGGGCTCCGCGCCCGCCGTTACGGATCTGCTCGGTGGCACCATCAACAGCGTGTTTCTGACAGTGGCCGGCATCAGCAGCTTCGTCGAAGGAAAGCAGCTTCGCGCGCTTGCGATCACGGGCAAGGAGCGCCTCGCCAGTCTGCCCGATGTCCCGACCTTCCAGGAGAGGGGAATCGCCGGGCTCGAGAACTCCGGCTGGTTCGCCATCTTCGCGCCGGCCGGCTTGCCGGATGGCGTCACCGCGGATCTGCGCGAGAAGATCGGCGCCATCATGCGTCAACCGGAGATGCGCGACAAGCTGCGCGAACTCGGCCTTCAGGAGATGACGATCGCTCCGGGGCAGGAAACGGAGGTCTGGAACGAGTCCTGGATCAACACCAGCGAGATACTGAAGCAGACCGGACTCCACCTGAACTGAGCCTCGTTGCGCGAGGTTCTTCGAGCGCGGCACGGCGTCTCGACACAACCTGCAATTTGGGTTACCCCCGGGCGCGGGAGGTTGAGCATGATCAGCAAGAAGGCGAGGAAGGCGTCTGGAGCCCGGAGCCAGGCCAAAACTCGCAAGCCGGCCGCGAAGTACAGCAAAGTCAGCAAGCGTGACGACGGCGGATCGAGTCTGTCCCGCATGTTGGGGACTCTCCAGTTTTTCAGTCGTGCCCAGCCCGTGTTGTCGGCCGAGGCGATTGCGGAGCGGGCCGGCGTGCCCACCAGCACGGCCTACCGTTACGTCAAGCAGCTCACGAATGCTGGTCTCCTCATCCGCTGGAAGGGCGGATTTGCCTTGGGGCCGCGGATCATGGAGCTCGACCTACAGATCAGGGAATGCGATCCCGTGATCGTGGCCGCGGCTGAGCCGATGGCCGAGCTCTCCAGGCAGACCGGGCTCGAGGTTCTCCTCAGCAAGCTGTATGGACGAGCGATCATCACCGTCCATATTGAGACCGGCGGCTTTGGCCGAACGCTGAAATTCGGGCGTGGCCGACCGCTTCCCCTATTTCGTGGCTCCAGCTCCAAGTCGATCGTCGCCTTCCTCCCCGCGGCGAGGTTGAGAAAGCTCCATGAGGAGGCGCGGGCGAATGGCGACAAGGATGCGCTCGCACAGGACTGGCAGACGTTCTACGAGGCGATGCTGAGCATCCGTAAGGCCGGCTACAGCCTGACCAAGGGTGAGTTGAACAGCGGCATCGAGGGCATCTCGGCGCCGATCTTCGGCGGAGATCGCGACGTGATCGGCAGTCTGACGTTAATCGGTGATCTAAGGCGTATGGCAATGTTGCGCGAAGAGGCGTTGATTGAGGTCGTCCAAAAGACCACTAACGCGATCAGCGAGTCCCTGAAGTAATCGGGATCGTGTCAAGGACGGGGGCCGCCATGAAGCGACCCGGGACAATTTGGTCGGCGACGAATGGCGTTCCTATCGCGCATACCGACTAGAGGGGAGTTCGCCAACTCACAGGCTTTCTAACAAAGCGGAGTCAGTTCACGATTGATAAGCTTTGGTCGCAAAGCTTATCAGTTGATCTCTTCGAGCATCGGGCCAGCTGAGGGGCGGGATGGATTACACTAGTTTTCATGTGCTCGTGTGGATACTTCGCGACACCGAGTCTTCGTTGAGCTTTTCACTCACGTCTGAAGATCGTGCTTCCCGATGCGGTCGGCAAGCAGGATCAGCCAGCCAAGCACTTCCCGTTCCGACGAAGAGAGATCGGATCGGCTCGCGAGCCGGGTGACAAAAGGGCGATATTCGCTCCAGCGATGGTAGAACTCGATCAGATCGCGCGGGGGCGAGCATCGCTCGTCCCGACCGGTTGGCCTTTGGTCTTCTTCGTCGATCATGACTTTGGAAGCTAGTGCAGGTTTGCTCACCAATGGTGTGAAATAAACGTGAACTCGCTTGGACTTCGTCGGGCGCAGTGCTAGCTTGATGCAGTTTTAGGTTGATTAATTTTCGAGGGTTTCCTTTGTGTCGACCAAGCGCATTGAGATCAATCTCTTCGGGGCCTGTGTAGTACGGTCCGCGCAGCCCGGCGGCTTCGAGATCACGGGTGCCAAGCACCGGGCACTGTTTGCTCTTCTTGCGACCGCACCTTTCGGTCGCCGCACGCGGGCGTTCCTGCAGGAGACGTTGTGGGGCACGGCCTGCTATGACACCGGCCGGCAAAGCTTGAGGCGGGCCTTATCCGATCTCAGGCAAATCATGGGCGATTGTTTTGCAAAGGTTCTCAGCAGCAGCAACGCCGATCTTGCGCTCGACCTGTCGCAAGTCTCTTTCATCGGTCGGCCGGGCGCGGGCCAGTTCCTCGAAGGAATCAACCTGCGAGAAGAAGGCTTCAATCGCTGGCTGACGGCAGTACGTCTCGATCCCCAGCAGGTCTATTCGCTCTACAGCACACGCTCACAACCGCCGAGCGCACCGATGCTCCCGTTGATCGCCGTGCTGCCGTTCCGCGCCATCAATGCCGGTTCAATCGAAGCAACGGCCGGCGATGTCACCTTGGGAGACTGGCTCGCCGAGGAAGTGTGCCGTTCGCTTTGCCGTTCCAACCTCATCGCGGTGATCTCGCATTGGTCGAGCCGGGCGCTCGACCACCGGACCGTGGATGTGGCAACCGTGCGGTCTCGACTGGCAGTCGACTATTGCGTGGCGGGAACGATGCGTGTCAATCGCAGCGAAATCATCCTCGACGCCGATTTTGTCGACACCGTATCAGGCCGCATTCTGTGGACACGGCAGTTCGCCGGGCCGACGAGCGATTACCTCGGCCGCTGCTCGGAAGGCGTCGTGGAAATTGTGCGCACCATCGGTAGCACGCTCGCCGAAGATGCGATCAAACATATCGCCGGTCAAGGCCTCTCCGACCTCGAGGATCATCGGTTGTTGGTGGCCGGGGTCGGTCTCATGCATCGCCCGGGACTGCGCGACTTCGCGCGGTCTCGCGAGTTGATCGCGGAGGCACTGCGAAGAGCGCCCAACGCGGCAGAAGCACATGCCTGGTTCGCGAAATGGCATGTGCTAAGTGTGTTCAATCGATGGAGCAGCGATCCTGCAAGGGATACGCGGACTGCGATCGACAGCACGGCGCGCGCCCTCGATATCAATCCGGAGAGCGCGTTCTGTCTCACCATCGACGGATTTGCTCAGAACAACCTGCTGCGGCGCATGGACGTCGCCGGTGAGCGCTATGACGCCGCGCTGCGATCCAATCCCAACGAGTCGCTGGCCTGGCTTCTGAAGGGTGCGCTGCATGCGTTCAGCGACGAGGCGGATGCGGCGGTGGCGGCGGCTGAGAAGGCGCGGCGTCTGTCGCCGATTGATCCGTTCCAGTACTACTACGAGTCGTTGAGTGCGACCGCTCTGGTGACCGCCGGCCGTTACGACGAAGCCCTCGTTTTTGCGGACCGTTCACTGGCGCGCCACGATCGTCACTCCTCGACGCTCCGCACCAGACTGACGGCGCTCCATCATCTCGGCCGCGATGCCGAGGCGCGCGCGGTCGCACGCGAGATCCTGCGCAGGCAGCCCGGATTTACAATCGACAGCTATCTGCGCCAACACCCGGCCGGCGATCATGAGATCGGCCGCCGCGTTGCCGCCGCGCTGCGCGCGGCCGGTATTCCTTAAGAAACACAACGGAGCAACGTCGATGTCGGGAACGGGCGGACTTGGGGGACTTGGTGGGCTCGGCGGATTGGGAGGATTGGGGGGCCTCGGAGGGTTGGGAGGTCTCGGAGGATTGGGAGGCCTCGGCAACCTCACCGTGACCGGTCTCGGCTTATTCGTCGGCGCCGGTGCGGACCCCGTCTACGATCCGCTGATGGTGCAGGGCTTGGAGATCACCGAGCAGACGATCAGCCATGTCGCCAACGCGCCTTCGGCGGGCAGCGCGCCTGGAGAATTGACGTTCTCGGCGCCCGGCAACATGGCCCTGTGGGCGGACTGGGTTCGGGCGTCGTTGTATCTGAGCGACTACCTGGGGGACCTGAAATGGAAGGCGTGCGATGAGGACCGGCGCGTGACACTGAGCTATGGCGGCAGCGGTCATTTCTACAACGTGCAGAAGCCGCCGATCGAGTGCTTCCAGCATCAGCTCCCGCTGATGCGAGCCTATATGGACCAGCGCCCGGACCGCTCGCCGGAAATCCTGACCCAGCTCGGCTTCCCGACGCCCTATTTCGTCATGCTGCTCGGCCTCCAGGGCGGGCCGAACCGCTATACGTTCGAATTGATCGCGATCACCCAGGTGCTGGCCGCGCATACCGCAATGGTGGTCAAGCATCACCTGGCCTGCCGCCGTCCCGATCGAATCGGCGCCCAGATCATGCCGATGATCCCGACGCCCGCGCATGCGAGCTTCCCAAGCGCGCACGCTACCGAGGCGTTCGCGGTCGCGGAAGTGCTGAACGCGCTGGTCGAGTCCAGGAGCGACAACTACGCCGATTTCAAGAAGCGGCAAGCGCTGATAAGCAAGCTCGCCGAGCGCATCGCGGTCAACCGGACCGTCGCAGGGCTGCATTTCCCGATCGACAGCTGGGCAGGCGCGATCCTGGGACGCGCGGTCGGACAGATCATCCTTTCCAAATGTGGCCAGCGCGAAGGCGTGCAGGGCTACAGGTATTGTGCGAACGGCAAGCTCGATTTTTTTCTTAGTGAGTTTTCCAAGGACAGTAACCCGAAATACGGTGTTGAGAAGGAAGGCTGCTGCGCAGTCGGCCCAAGCGACTTGTTCAACTGGCTCTGGGAGCAGGCCAGCAACGAGTTTGAACTCTCGCGGTGAGCACGATCATGTCCAATGGCGAAACGCACGACGATCCGCCTCCCCATGACGAGCCCATTCCGATCTATCTGGGTCCCTACGAAACCTGGAATTTCGGCGACGGTAGGGCTTATGCCTTTCCGGCGCTGCGCGAGCACGTTGAGTTCATTACGGCGCTTGCGGAAATCAAGTTTGATAAGACGGTCGATGCCGCTGCGGCAGCGGGTGGCGGAACGACCGGGATCGGGACAACACAACGGCTCGCCTGGAATCCAACGCTATGGAACCCCCAATATCTGCATTTTCGGCCATTTGTCGTCTACAATCCGTCCGGTCGTATCGACGGACTCGAAAGCCTTCGGCTACTCCTTGGTACGGGTCTCAAGCAACTGCTCAATCCGCTGCTGGTGGACATCGAGCAATCGCGCGCGCGCATCGCGTTTCCGATACCGCGGCGGGCCATGCATCCCGACCAGGGACGGGATCCGGAAGAGCCGGATTGGTGTCCGGACGAAGGTCTCCGCGGGCGTATCGGCGACCGGCGCATCACGATCTTCGCCGTCATCGACGACGGACTGCCGTTTGCGCATCGCAATTTTCGCGATGCAAGCGGAGCGCGGACGCGCGTGGAGTTCTGCTGGTTGCAGGCAGCCACGATCTGCGACAAGCAGCACAGCGTGCTGTTCGGCCGCGAATACACCCGCGAGAGAATTGAAGAATTGATCGATCAATTCGGCGGCGATGAAGATGAGCTCTACCGCGAGGCTGGCGCGACAACGGACCGGGACGACCTGGGGAGCCTGATCAATCGCCACGCCACTCATGGCGCGCATGTCATGGATTTGGGTACGGGATATGCAGAGGAGCGGGGGGAGACGCCGCCGGAAGAAATCCGTGTCATCGCGGTGCAATTGCCGAACACGATCGCCTGGGATACGTCGGGCTTCGGCAAGGACATGTATATGCTCTCGGCATTCCACTACATCTTTGACCGCGCCGACCGGATCGCAAAGGGATACTGCATCGAGAACGTCCGGCTTGTAATCAATTTCAGCTACGGGTTTTCCGGGGGGCGGCACGACGGCGGCACCGAGCTGGAAGCCGCGATCAACGAGATGGTCCAACTGCGCCGCAAATCCGGCAGTCCGACAGCGCTGGTGCTGCCCTCAGGCAACAACTTTCTCGACGCCATGCATGCGAGGATCAGCGAGGCCGATTTCAAGGACAATCGTGCGGAGTTGTATTGGCGGATTCAGCCAAACGATCGGACCTCGAGCTATCTCGAGCTATGGTTTGCCAAGGGTATCGATCCGTCAAAATACGTCGTCGAATTACACGATCCGTTCGGGCAAGTGCGGCAGACGATCAGCGTCACTCCCGATCCGATATACAAAGGTCAGCCCGGTGATCCCAGGCGTACGAGCGGCCTGCAGAACCAGAGCGGGCAGTCGGCGGGTGAGCTCAGCGCCGATTGTCATCGCGGGGATTGCTGGCGCGTTCTTGTCGTCATGGCGCCGACCGAGCCGGACGATGCCTCGTTGCCGGCGATGGAAGCCGGCAGATGGACTGTCGTCGTGACTCGCGGCGATGCGGCAGGGCCGCTCAAGCTGCCAATTCAGTGCTGGATCCAGCGGGCAGACGATCCCGAAAGCCTTCGTTCGGGAAGCCGGCAGAGCTATTTCGACCATGCAGACAACGTCCACTACACGCCGCAAGGCGATTTGAAGGAGACCGATACGTTCGAATCGGAGGTGAAGCGCTTCGGGAGTCTGAGCGGCCTTGCGACCGGTCAGACCTCATTGATCGTTGGTGGATACAGGTTGGGTGCCGGAGTGGGATCCTCCCTGAAATACGCGCGCCCGGCGTCCTATAGTTCCGCGGGCACGCGCGGCGAGACCGGACTGTCGGCGCAGGTCGCGTGCGCTTCAATGTCGGATCGCTCCAGGGTGCTGAGCGGGACCTGGGCGGCCGGCAATCGCAGCGGCTCGCTGTCGCTTGTGCAGGGTACCAGCGCCGCGGCACCTTTCGTGGCACGACAGCTTGCGACCGCCTTCGTCACGGCCGATGACGCCAGTGTGGCCCAGGCCGAGACGCAGAATTATCGCGATCTGCTGCGGGGGTACGACGGCGATGCCGACGAGCCGACAACGGCGAGACTGGGCGCCATACGCGTTCCACCGCACTGGCAGCCGGGTCTGGACCTCACCTTGCTCGACGAAAACTGAACGCGAGTCTCGCGGCAAGGCCGAGAAGCCACCGCTTTCGCTCGTATGTCGCCATGCGCGACCGTTCATCCAAGAGACCTCGAAGACGTCAAGGCGCGAGTTGCAATTCACGTTTAACTCACGCAACGAAAGCTGCTGCAAGGGGTAGTGTTGTCCCGGACATCATCGCAACGGAAGTGACCGCAGCGAGGAGGGAGAACCGATGACCCAGGCAGCCGAAAATCCGACCAAGCCAAAAGGGCTGGTAACGTCCTCCCAGGCGCTCACCAATGGCTCGAAGCCCGCCGCGAGAAGAAAGGCGTTGATTGTCGGTATCGACAACTATCCCCCGCCCAATGCTCTTCCAAGCTGCGTGGCCGATGCCCACGCGATGGCGTCGCTATTGAAGGCCGGGTTCGGGTTCGAGGACCAGGTGGTGCTCGTTAACGAGGACGCCACCAAGGCGAACCTGGTCGGTGCGCTGACATCACTCGTCGCCGATTGCGACGCTTCCGACCGCCTCGTGTTCTTCTTCTCCGGACATGGCTACCGGCCCGTGCGCAACGGCGTGCTCGAAAGTGCGCTGGTGAGCCAAGACGCCCAGTTCTTCGAGGACAGCGAGCTGGCCAGCCTGATGAAGGGCGTGCCGCCGGGCGTCCTCACCATCATCACGGATGCCTGCTTCTCGGGCGGTATGGAGAAGTTGTTCGTTAGGGCCAACGGGCAGATTGAAGTCGGCAAGCTGAAGCGTTGGATTTCGCTCGATCCGCGCGAGGTGGAGTCTCACCGCGACGACGTCGCCGCGGCGACTGCTTTCTGCCCGTTCGGCTATCTCACGCCGGCACCCGCGGCCGCGCTGCAGGACAATCTGAGCATGGCCAAGGGCGCAGCATTCCAGATCGCGCAACTGCGCCAGACCGACAGCAAGGCGATCCTGGTATCGGCCTGTCTCGAGGACGAGACGGCTGCCGCTTCCACCTCACAGACCCGGGGAATGTCAGCGTTCACCTACGCGCTGACCAGCACGATCGGCTCGCTCGGAGCGGCGCCGTCGTCGCAGGCCGTGATCGAGGCGGCAGGAAAGCGGCTGCGCGAGATCGCGATCAAGCAGACCCCGATGCTGAAATGCCCGCCACAGCCGGCTGCACTGGCGGGTCAGGAATTCATTCTGCACAACGAGGCACAAGGAGGCACAGCGTCAGTACAAGACCGGACTATTGCGTCGACCCACACCGACCAGCGCGATAGCGAACAACAAGCCGTCGCACGGGTCATTGCAACATTTCTATTGATGACAGGAGGATTACAAGTGCCATCCGATATCCAACAGAAAGATCTGAGTGACATCATTCGCATCGCCGTGCCCTTGATCAGCATGCTGCAAAGCCGCGGCGCCGGCAGCTCTGCGCCCGACAAGGGCTTCGACATCGGCCAGATCGCGTCCACGGTGCTGCCGATCGTCATGAGCCTGCAAAGCAAGGGCGCCGTCGCCAACGGCAATGGCGCAGCGAACAAGGACTTCCTCGACGACGTCGGCCGTATCGTGAACATTGCGACCACGGTGGCACCGATCATCGCGGGCCTACAAAGCAAGGGCGCCGTCGCCAACGGCAATGGCGCGGCGAACAAGGACTTCCTCGACGACGTCGGCCGTGTCGCAAACATTGCGGCCACGGTGATACCGATCATCGCGGGCCTGCAAAGCAAGGGTGCCGTCGCCAACGGCACAACGGACAAAGACTTCCTCAACGACGTCGCTCGGGTTGTCGATATCGCGGGCAAGGTTGTTCCGCTCGTCACCGGACAGACCAAGGGCGCCGTCACCAGCGGCAACGGCGCGACCAACAAGGACTTTATCGATGACGTCGGCCGTGTTGCAGGTATCGTGGTGCCGATCATCGCGAGCCTACAGGCCAAGGGTGGCAACGGCGCGGCCAGCAAGAGCTTGTTCGATGATTTCGGGCCTGACCGGGTCACCAATCGCTTTGGCCTCCCCCGGACCGACACCTTTGCCGACAAGGGTCTCTTCGATATCGCCCGCGTGGTCGTCCCGATCGTCGCGGCGATGTGAAACCAACCTCCCAGACTGGCCAGGGCCGGTGACGGCCCTGGCATCTTTGCAACGAGGATCAGGACCATGCAGGGCATCAGCATCTTCAATATCTCGACCGTGCTCACGGATGACGAAGTGATCCGTGCCGCGCGCGACCTGCAGACCCAGATCAGCCGCGACTTCGCGCCAGTGTGGGCCATGGATGCGAATCTGCAATTCCGTTCCAAGGTTGACGGCATTCCGAGCGACGGATCCTGGTGGCTGGTTTTTCTTGACGATGCCGACCAGGCCAACGCCGTCGGCTACCACGACCTGACGCCGGACGGATTGCCGCTCGGCAAGGTGTTCGCCCGGACAGACGCCGAAAGTGGCCATCGATGGACCGTCACGGCGAGCCACGAGCTGCTGGAGATGCTGGCGGATCCCTGGATGGACCGCTGCTGCGTCAGCGTTCAGAATGGACACTCGCAGATCCTCGCCTACGAGGTGTGCGATGCCTGCGAGGATGACGGCTACGGATATACGATCGGCGATTCCCTGGTCTCCGACTTCGTGTTCCCCGCCTGGTTCCACCCCAACTCGACCGCCGCCCGCTACGATTTCTGCAATCACCTGCAAGCTCCACTGCAGCTTTTGCCCGGCGGCTATATCGGCGTCTACGATCTCATCACCGGATGGAGCCAGCTCAGCGCGCCGAACCTCTCCAAGCAGTTCGACACCGGCATGACCACACCGCGCCAGTTCAAGCTGCCATTCGGGGCGCGCCGCGAAAAGCGCCTGCGACGGGGGATTGGCGCGCCGCTCCTGCGCAGCGGCGAGCCGCTCGACATCCCGTCAATGCCATCCGGATCGTTGCTCGATGCCGGCTTCACCGTTCAGAGCGCAATTGTGGGCGGTGAGGTGCGTCCATGATGGCGGCCATGCAAGACCAGTGGTACGTCCGCGGCAGCATCGCCGTCATGCTGTGTGGCGTCGTGTTTTGCCGGAGCTACTGCACCGACGTTTTCGGTCAGAGAATCGCCGCCGCGCGGGATTCCCTGATTTCTCGGGAGAAACGAGCAACGCGAAGTGAACCGCGGAGTGAGCAAGCCGGACGGCGATGTGCCGCGAAAGGGAGATGGAGCCTTGCAAGCTGCGGACGTCGCTGACTCCATCGATGCACGCCAACCCCTTCGAAGGCCTGCGTGTGGGCCGCACGGCATTGCTGCGGGATGGCTCCAATGAAAGGGTAGTCAAATGGACAAAGTCATTGACGGGTTCGTTCAGGTCCTAAGCTTCGTGCTCGCTTCGTCCTCGACGGTGGCGCTCTTGGCCGTCGGGCTGATCCTGCTGCTCATCACGAGCGTCTTTGCGTATATCGCGATCAAGTCGAAGCCGGAGGAGGTGACCTCGTTTTTCAAGGTGGCATTCTTCGTCTGCCTGGTCGGTGGCCTGATTTTCTCTGCGGCCGGTCCGTCGCTTGCGTTGTTTTACGTATCCCAGGACCCCATTCGAAAGAAGCCGAGCAATGAGGCCATCGACGATCTCGCAGAGAACAAACGTGTCCGCTACGTCATTCGCCTGATATCGCGTAGTCCGGCGGATGACGCCCTGGGTATCGATGCGCTGACGCAACTGGGGCCGCCGAAGCAGAAATATTCCTTTGTTGCTGACTACGATGAGTTGAAGGGCTATACCGTAAAGGAAGCGCTCGATCTGTTCGGCATCGGATTGATCGGCGGCTATCGCGTATCGGCGGTCATCTTTCCCCTGCAGGTCGGCCTGTATCCCGCCAATGCACGCGGTCTTCTGCAAGTAGTCAGCAAGGTCGAAGCCGGTGTCGCGCCGGATGATCGGTTTCTCAAGCCTGGCAAGCTGAATCAGGACGAACTTAGGGAATTCGGCGATACGGGTATTCCGTCGTACCGTCTCGATAACTTTAAGCGCTTCTATCCCCACTACTGTGAATTGGCGCAGACTTTCTTCTGCGGTCAATACGCTGCCAAGGACCTCGTCGGCGGGCTTTACCGTGATTGGCACCCGCTGGGCTTTTCACAGAAGAATCCTCCCGCGCAACCCTGTGCAATTTCGACGGAGAACTTTTGCGCATTCTCCGACTGGGGCAAGGTGCGGCAAGAATTCAAGGGCCACTTTGGCGTCCGAGCATTTCTGATCGAAAATCTCGAAATCAGAAAGATTCCAGGGCGCATGTTGTTCGACTTCCAAGATCCACTGAGAGACAGGATACCCGAGCTGGGCCTTGGGCCGCCGTCGGACTGACTGGTGCTTTCCGCGGAAAATTTTCCGTGTATGTAGGGGGCACGAGCGCGAAGGCTGTTGGATTTTGGCGCTCAGGAGCTGGCCGCCTCCTGGCTTTTGGTTTGAGAGCTTCTCTCGGCGTGCTCCTTCGCCATTGGGCACAAGATATCTCGCGGACCGAGACGTCATCATGAGGAGCTCACCAAGAAGCGGATGTCTCGAAAAGAATAGCGTAAAGAGACTGTCCACCAGCTTTCCTAAGTTTTGGTCGTGCTGCAAGCGAAGTTGGCGCGCCTCACGCCGTTTTCACGAGCTCTACAGCAGGTTCGTCGCGCCAATGCCATAGATCGCGCACGCGCGCTTGTTCCTGTCCTGCTTCGCGATCAACCTTCGCAGAAATCACTCTGTTCCCAGACTGATAAAATTTCATACGAAATGGAGTCAGTCAGCGGACTGATAAGGTTTCTAACAAAACGGAGTCAGTTGGTCGACTGATAAGGAAAGACGTAAAAGCTTATCAGTTCGAATGCGGCTCAAGAGCCGAGTACAGCCTGCGAGTGAAGAGTGCGCTCTCGTCGCGGTCTGACCTGTGCACTGAGAATCTCAAGACCCGATTTCTGCGTCCAATTCATGCACATGCGACCCTGGAAAAGCCTAGCCGCAGAAGCTCAGTTGGTCCAATGATGGATTGGAGCGAGAGTTCAATTTTTTCAAATAGTTGGTGGGGCACGTGTGCACGACGTGTGCACCGGGAGGTCAACAAGAATCTAACGAAGACCACCTTGGAGTTGCCTCAGCAGAGCTGAGCATTCGGCCGATCGCCAAGAGACTCAAGAACAACGGTGACGGTGTCGGGAGTTTGAGTGGCTCCACTGACTATTTCCAGGACGGATGTGCGAAGTTGCCAATGAACGAAAGGTGCACACTATCCTATTCGCGTGGCTCGAGCCGTGGTCGCGGGCCACCGGTTATCCTGAAGCGAGAGAGCAGATCAGCGCGGATGGCTCCGCGAAGAACCTTGCCAATTCCATTTCGAGGAAGCTCGTCAAGCGCGATCATGAGGCGAGGGCGTTTGTAGTCCGTCATGGTCTTTGCTACGGCCTGGAGACGTTCCTCCCAGTCAGCAGGAGGATTCTCGACGGCGGCAAGAATGACCTCGCCCCAATAGTCCGATGGAATCCCGACCACGGCAACGTCGGACGGCTGGAGCGCCGGCGCAAGCAGTCGCTCGACCTCGTCCGGCGCTACTTTGTAGCCGCCGGACTTGATGACGTCGGCCATGCGGCCGGTGAGATGCAGCCGACCATCTGCATCGAAATATCCGAGATCGCCGGTGTCGTGAAATTCGTCGGGCGCAAGCGGATTGAAGCCCGCTTCGGTGCGGTATCCGATCATGAGGTGCTGCGCCCGGATCAGGATTTCGCCGCTCTCTCCGGGCGCAACGAATTCGCCGGCCTCGTTGCGAATGACGATCTCGACGCCGGAGGCTGGCCAGCCGACACAGGCATCATCGCCGCCGGACGCATACCAGCTCTCGGTCTCGTTGGCCTCGAGCACGGCGATCGGATTGAAAACCTCGCTCTTGCCGTAGGTCACGCGCACCACCGGGCCGAACATCTCCCTGGCGCGCGCGTAGAGCGTCGGCTTCAGCACCGCCGTGCCGCAAAAGATCGTGCGCAGCGACGAGAATTTGCGCTCGCCGGCGGCCGCGACGATCTTCGCGAGCACGGTCGGCGGCGCAAACATCGCGTCGCATTCGCCACGTTCAAGGATGCCGAGGACGGTCGGCGGATCGACGCCGTCGAGCAGCGTGACGGAAGCGCCCGACGATAAATAGGCGTGCGTCATCAGCGAGGAGCCGTGCGAGAACGGCGTCATCAGCAGCACATTGCTGCCGGCGCCGGGCTGGAACGGCAAATTCGCCCGCAGCAGGATGTTCGCCGTCCAGCGGCCGATCTGGCTGTGGACCGCCCCCTTCGGGCGGCCGGTGGTGCCGGAGGTGAACACGACGCGCGCCGGCGCGCCGCTCGCGACGCGCTGGAAGACGGCCGGATCGATCGCGACCTGCTTGATGCTGTCGATCGTCAGCACCGCGGGCCCGTCGGCGCCGATGTCCTTGGCCAGTCCCGCGCCACTGACCAGCAGGCGGACGTCGGCGACGCCAAAACAATAGCTGCGTTCGGCCGCGCTGAGCGCCGGATTGATCGGGACTTCGACGGCACCGGCCATCATCACGCCGAAGGTCGCCGCGACGGCGTCGGCGCCGTTGCGGAACAGCGTTGCCACGGCGTTGCCCGGACCGATGCCGGCGCCCGTCAGCGCATGTGCGACGCCGGCGGCTTTCGCAAACAGGTCCGCGTAAGTGGTCATGCCCTCAACGTCGATCACCGCCGGCCGTTCGCCGTAGCGGAGCGCGAGCGTGGAAAACTCCGAGGCCCAGTGGATCGATGTCATCTTTTGCTCCATGTCCGGATCGCGCGCGACGAGCGGCGCTAGCCCGGCCCGTAGACCAGGTTGGGCAGCCAAAGCGACAGCTGCGGCACGTAGGTGATGATCGCCAGGCACAGCAGCAGCAGGCCGAGGAACGGCAGGACGCCGCGCACCACTTCGGTGACAGGTGCCGTCGAGATCGTCGCCAGCACATAGAGGTTCAGGCCGACCGGGGGATGAACCAGTGCGATCTCCATGTTGTGGGTGAAGACGATCGCGAAATGGACGGGATCGATGCCGAGCGGCTTCAGTGCCGGCGCCAGGATCGGCATCACCACCAGCAGCGTGGCGGCGACTTCCAGGAAGCAGCCCAGCACCAGCAGCAGCGCGTTGATGGCGAGGAGGAATTGCCAGGGGTGAAGCTGGTTGTCGAGCGTGAACTTCACCAGCGATGCGGGGATACCCGAATCCGTCATCCAGTGGCCGAAAGCCAATGCGGTCGCGACGATGATCATGATCGTGGCCGCGCTCTTGATCGCCTCGGCGATGACGTCGAGCGTCTGGTTGAACTGAAAGCCGCGGTAGAAGAACAGGCTGACGAGAAGCGCCACGGTGGCAGAGATGGCGGCCGCTTCCGTCACCGTCATCAGCCCGCCGTAGATTCCGACCATCACGATGAACGGGACGCAGAGCGCGGGCAGTGCATTGAGGGTCATGCTTATCAGCTTGGCGCGCGCCACGGCCGGCTCGCGCGGCAGTTCGTATCTGTAGGAATAATAGAACACCCATCCGAAGAACATGACGGCCTGAAGCAGGCCCGGCAGGATCCCGGCCAGGAACAGGCGCGGAACGGATTGCTCCGCGATCAGCCCGTAGAGGATCAGCGACAAGCTGGGCGGAATGACGATGCCGATCGTGCCGGAGGCGCCGACCACGCCGAGCGCGAAGTGACGGGGATAGCCGCGTTCGATCATTGCCGGCACCAGGATGGTGCCCATGGCAAGGGCGGTCGCGACCGACGATCCGCAGATGGCGGCGAACAGCGTGCAGGACACCACGGTGACGAGGCCGAGCGCGCCGCGCAATTGTCCGAACCAGGCGATGGCGACGTCGACCAATGCCTTCGCGACGCCGCCGCGACGCATGAAGGCGGCCGCCATGACGAACAGCGGCAAGGCCATCAAGGTGCTGGAATTCATCTCGTCGGCGATCTTCTGTGCGATCGCCACCATGGGCTGGCCGCTGAAGCCGAACAGGACTGCTGCGCAGAGGCCGAGCACGAGAAAGATCGGCATTCCGGCGCAGAGCAGCCCGAAGAACATCAGCAGGAAGAGCAGGGTCCACATCGCGTCGGTTCTCGCTGGAACTGGCGGCATCCCGGTCCGGGCCGCGGCAGTCGGTTGACGATTTCAAATTGGCCGCAGGCAGGCCTGCAAGCGTCGCCGTCCGCTCAGTGATCGTGAACGGCGATGACCATGGTGGCGGGATCGAAGCGGAAGACGAGGTGGTAGAGCTTGATGACGTAGCGCAGCAGCATCAGGACGGCGCCGGTCAGGATCGCCGAATAGTAGATCCACATCGGGAATTCGAGGCCGGTGATGCTGCGTTCGTCGAGGCTGCGGGCGACGTCGGCGACCTCGAAGCCGCAATAGGCGAGGCCGGCGCAGAATGCGATCGCGACGCAGCAGTTGAGCGCTTCGACCCATCTTTGTCCCTGCGGCGGCAGCAGCCGCAGGACGACGTCAGGCCGGACATGGCCGTCGGTCCGGACCAACTGGCTCGACGCCAGGAATACGGCCCAGACCGTCAGGTAGACGACGACCTCCTCGCCGTAGATGAACGCAAAGTTCTTGTTCACGTAGCGGCCGATGACCTGAAAGGTGCCGACCGTCAGCGCGAGCGCGCCCAGAACCCCGATCAGGAGGAGTTCGATCCTGTTCCAGACCTTCATCATGGGGCTACGGATCAATGCCCGGCGGTCACGATATCCGACTTCACCTGCTGGAGCAGGGCAGGCGAAATCCGCAATTCCTTGGCGACGCCGTCCTGCGACGGCAGCATCTTCAACCGAACGTCCGCAAGAGCGTTTTCGGTCGGCGACACGAAGACGATGCCGTTCCTCTCCAGCGTCTGCCGCGCCTCGCTCTGCGCCGCCTCCATGCTGCGGCGGTAGGCTGGAATGTTTTCGCGCCAGACGTCGATGACCATCGCCTGCAGATCCGGCGGCAGCTTCTTGTAGAAGCTCTCGCTGATCATCGGCACGTAGAACCCGACGAACGAGTGATCCTCGAATCCGTACTTGACGCCGGATTCCCACAGCTTGGCGCTGGCGAGACTCTCGTCGGTGGAGCTCAGGCCGTCGAACGTACCTTGCGAGAGCGCCAGCGGCACATCAGGCCATGCCGTCACGTTCGGCGATGCGTTGAAGAATTTGGCGCGGGCCGATTGTCCGGCGCCGCCGGAGTTGCGGATCTTCATGCCGGCCTGATCGGCAAAGTCGCGGATCGGTTTGCTGGTGCTGTAGGTGTTCTGATAGCCGAGCTGCAGCCAGGGACCGAGCAGCCGGACATCGAGCTTGCTTTCCAGCTGCTTGTTGATGATCTCGCCGATCTTGCCGTCGGCGGCGGCGTAGACGACCGGGTAGGGCTGGCCGTAGAACGCCGGCAACTGGAAGACATCGGCGTCGGGCACGAATGCGGTCAGCACCCAGGTGCCGGGGACCGCGAGCTCGACGGCGCCCTGACGCAGCGCCTTCACCACGTCGCGGTCGCGAAACAATTGCCCGCTGTGGAACAGTTCGGTTTCGATCCTGCCGCCGGATTTTTCCTGCAGCTTCTTCAGATAATCGCCGACGGCCACCGTCCGCCCGTGTGTCGCCGACGTGTCGAGCGACGCTCGCAGCTTGAATTGTGCTTCGGCTGCAGCTCCCTGGCTGTACTGGACGGCAAACATGGCAAGCACTGCCATCACGGCGCGTCGCATCATCGATTTTCTCCCCGAGCGTTTATTTTTTTGTGCAGCAGGCCCGAACGGTAGCGGGACCGCCCGACCATTTCAAGTGAAACGTTTCATATATTTGCCAAGGTTCGCCGTCGGAGGATCGTTTGAGGAATGGGGGGCAAATGCTGACATGATCGAACGCGAGTTTGTGCGCGGCAAAAATGCGCAATTCTGCAGCGAAAAGTTTGACTGACTTATTCTTGGCATTGGGGCCGCGCGCTCATTTTCAATGAAACGTTTCATTGACAGCCGCATTTTCTCCGCCTAGCTTGCGCCGCGCTGAGTGGAGCGACGGATGGTCTCGAAGGCCATCGTGCGAGCTTTCGTTCGGAAAAACGCGGCGAAACAGCCGCAGAAAATCAGGTGGGGAACGTCATGAGGATCACGCGTAGAGACCTGCTGTTGTCCGGCGCGGCCGCTGGTGCAGTGCTTGCCGGTTCGAACGGCTTGGCGATTGCCGCTGAACAGGAATTGACGCTGGGGGTGGTTGGCGTTCTGTCGGGCCCCGCTGCGCAGTGGGGCCTCGCCTTGCGAGGCGCGGTCGAATTCGTCGCCGCGGAGGCCAACAGGGACGGTCTGATCAAGATCGGCGGCGCGCCGTGCAAGGTCAACGTCGTTGCCATCGACAGCAAGTATACCGCCGAAGGTGCCGCCGCTGCGGCCAACGCCCTGGCCGGGCAGGGTGTCAAGTTCATCCTCGGTCCGATCGGCTCGCCTGAACTCACCGGCGTGAAGCCGATTGCCAAGCGCAATTCGATGCTGGTGATGGGCAACGGCTACGCCAAGGATGCGCTGTCGCCGCAATTGCCGCTGGTGTTCCACGTCGGTCCTGGCCCCTCGGGCTGGGCCGACCCGATCATCAAGATCGCCAAGCAGAAATTCGGCATCAAGAGCGTCGTGCTCGTCGCGCCGAACGACCAGGGCGGCACGGACATCGCAAGCGTCGATGCCGATGCCTACAAGAAGAACGGAATTGCCGCGACCGAGGAATACTATCAGCGCGGCACCACCAATTTCGGGCCGATCGTCACCCGCGTCATGAATGCCAAGCCCGAGGCCGTCGATCTCGCTTCATCGCCGCCCGGCGATGCGGGCATCCTGGTCAAGCAATTGCGCCAGGCCGGCTTTGAGGGGCCGATCGGACGCCTTGGAGGGCCGGGTTACGGCGAAATCTCCCGTGTCGCAGGCGGTGACGATGTCCTGAAGGACTTCTACTGGTACGAGCCGGTCGTCATCGACGAAAAGACGCTGCAGATCGCGGAGGATTACAAGAAGCTGATGGGCAGCGAGCGGCCCGAGAACAATCTGTTCTTCCAGTGGGTGTCGGGCGCTCGCATGGTGGTCAAGGCCATCGCCAAGGCGGGAACGACCGATACGGCGAAGGTTGCCGAGGCGCTGCGCGCATTGCCGGTGAGCGATCCGAATCTCGGAGCCGGTCACTGGATCGGGCAGGAGTTCTTCGGCATTAACCAGGAACTGTCGTTCCCCTTTGGCGTCGGCCTTGTGACGAATGGCAAGCTGCAGCCGACGATGAGGGTCGAAGCGGCCGGCGGCAAGTAGCGGATTTCCAGTGCAGGGCTTCGTCGCCACCGGCCTCATCGGCATCAGCCTGGGCGCGCAGTATGCGCTGCTCGCCCTCGGCTTCACCCTGATTTTCGGCATCCTCGGCGTCGTCAACTTCGCGCATGGCGGCTTCTACGTTCTTGGAGGTTATCTCGCATATTCGCTGGTGACCTACCTCGGCGTGCCCTACGGACTGGCGGTGGTCGGTGCGGCGCTGGGCACGACGGCGCTCGGATATCTGTTCGAGCGTTTCGTGCTGGACCGTCTGATCGACGATCATCTGGCGACGCTGATGCTCACACTCGGGCTCTACATGATGATGTCGAGCGGCATCCTCGTGATGTTCGGGCCGCAATCGCCCTCCTTCAGCTTTCCCCTGACCGGCGTCATTCGCGGGGGCGGCTTCTATCTGCCGATCGAAAATCTGGTGGTGCTCGGGGTCTGCGTCGTCGCGATCCTCTCCGTCTACGGCCTGATCTATCACACCGACTTCGGTCGTGCGCTGCGCGCGCTCGCGGATGATCGCGCCGTTGCAACGGCGCAAGGGTTGCGTCCCACGGTCCTGTTCCCAGCGGCCTTCGCGCTCGCCACGGGGCTCGCCGGACTCACGGGGGCGTTGGTCACGCCGATTCTGTCGCTCGCGCCGCATATCGGCGATCCCGTGCTGGCAACATCCTTCCTCATCGTCATTCTCGGCGGCCTTGGCAGCGTCGGCGGTGCGACTGTCGCGGCCTTCCTCGTCGGCATGGTGGAGGCCTTCTCGGCCGTCTATCTCGGCGGTTCGAAAGGTGCGCTGGCGCTTTTCGTGCTCGTGCTGATCATGCTGGTGGTCAAGCCGTCGGGGCTGTTCGGCCACCGGGTCCGGGGAGCCTGAACCATGATCCAGCTCGCACGAGCCAAGCTACGCGGCGGAGGCGCCGCCGAGATGGCGGGGGTTCTCGTCATCGCATCCGTGTTCGTGGTCCCGTGGATCACTGAGAATCCGATGGTCTATTCGCTGGCCAATCAGATGCTGATCGCAATCACGGCGGCCTTCAGCGTCTACATCATGCTGCGCATGAACCTGATGACCTTCGCGGTGCCGACCTTCATGGCGATCGGCGGCTATACGGTGGCGATCCTCGGGCTTCGCCATGGCGTGACCGACGTCATCCTACTCGGCCTCGCCAGCTTCATCGTACCGGCGCTGTTTGCGTTGCCACTCGGTGCACTGGTGCTGCGGCTGACCGGCGTCTACTTCGTTCTCGTCACCTTCGTCATTACCGAGATCACGCAACTTGTCCTGTTCGAAACGCCGGGATGGACCGGCGGCGCCAACGGCCTCGTCGGCATGCCCGCCGTGACGTTCTTCGGCATCGAGCTCGGCGACAACCGGGCGGTGCTGCTGGTGACCATCGGTCTGGCGCTCGCCGGCGCAGTCGTCACGGCGTCGGTGACGCGCGGTCTGCGCCAGCATTTCGCGGCCATCGATGAAAACGAGCTGCTTGCCCAGAGCCTCGGGCTCGTCGTCTGGCATTACAAGGCGTTTGGCTTCGCCATCGCGGCCGGTGTGTCGGGCCTCGCGGGCTTCGCGCTGGTCAACATGCTGTTGACAGCGCATCCAACGTCGTTCAGCGCGCTGTCGTCGGTGAACTACATCGCCTATGCGATCATCGGCGGAAAGAGCAGCATGCTTGGTCCGATCGTCGGCGGCGCATTGCTGATCTGGGCGGGGGACATCTTCGCCTTGCGCGGGGAGTATTCCCAGTTCCTGTTTGGCTTCCTGATCGTCGTGGTAGTGCTGGTGGCACGCGACGGCATCGTCGGGACGATCTATCGCCTCGGCGTCCGTCTGGTCTCACCGGCACCGTCGTCCCCGTCTTCGTCCTACTCTCCGAAGTCCTCTCCAACGCTGAGCGTGCCCAATGCGATGGAGCCACTGCAATGACGCTCCAACCCGTGGATCTCACGCGTGGCGGCGCGCGCCTCGAAGTCGTTTCGATCTCCAAGCGCTTTGGCGGGCTGCATGTGTTCAACGGCATCAGCTTTACCATCGCGCCCGGTGAAGTGCTTGGCGTCATTGGACCAAACGGCGCCGGCAAGACCACGCTGATCAACGTCATTTGCGGGATGCTGCCACCAACAACTGGAAATGTCCGGCTGGACGGCAAGGAGATGACGGGCAAGCCCCTTCATGCCGTCAGCCGCATGGGAATCGTCCGCAGCTTCCAGCAGACGAATACCTTCCGGACGGCAACGGTCCGCGAAAACATCTCGCGCGCCGTGCGTTTCAGCGGCGGCGGCGAACGGGTCTGGAAGACGATCGCACCGTTGATCGACGAGTTCGAGCTCGGGCCGCAGCTCGACGAGCAGAGCGACAAGCTGCCTTACGGGCTGCAGAAGATGCTGGGTCTCATTCTCGCCTGCGCGGTCCGTCCCAAGGTGCTGTTGCTGGACGAGCCGGCGGCCGGTCTCGAGCGGCGGGAACGCCTCCGGGTCGATGCCTTCGTTCGACATGTGAGGACAGAGCTCGGCTGCGGCGTGCTGATTGTCGAGCACGACATGGATCTCGTGCGCCGCCTCTGCCCGAAGATCATGGTGCTCGATTCCGGCCGTGTGCTGGCCGAAGGAGCTCCCGTCGAGGTGCTGGCGCGCAAGGACGTGATCGATGCCTATCTCGGCGCGGTGGACGAGGATGCGGCATGATGCTGGCGGTGGAAGACCTCGAAGTCCGCTACGGCGGCATCACGGCGATCCGCGGCGTCTCGATCGACGTTGCTGAAGGCGAGACGGTCCTGCTGGTCGGCGCCAACGGCGCCGGCAAGTCGAGCCTGATCAATGCCGTGATCGGGCTGGTACCGGCGTCGCGCGGCAGCGTGCGCTTCTCGGGCGCGGATATCAGCGCCGTGTCGTGCGATGGGCGTGCTCGCGCCGGAATGGGCTACTCGCCCGAAGGCCGCCGCGTCTTCGCGACCATGTCGGTCGCCGACAATGTTCTGAGCGGTGCCTGCGGGCGCGGCCGTGCGGCCCAGCGCGAGGCATGGAGCTGGCTCTGCGGCATCTTTCCGATCCTGCAGGAGCGTGCCGACCAGCCGGCCGGGCAATTGTCCGGCGGCCAGCAACAGATCGTCGCTCTGGCGCGCGCGATGAGTTCGTTTCCCAAGCTGCTGCTGCTGGACGAGCCTTTCCTGGGGCTTGCACCGGTCTGGATCGCACAGATCAGCGAGGCGATCCGGCACATGCAGAAGCGTGGCACGACCATTCTCGTCACCGAGCAGATGGCCCGCCCGGCGTTGAAGCTGGCAACGCGAGGCTATGTCATGCGCGGCGGCGAAATCCGGCGCAGCGGCACCGCCGACGAAATTCGCGACGTGGCACTGGCCGAGGAGTATCTCTGATGGCGGCCATGAATGCCACCGCCCGCTTGGGCGCATTTGCCGCGACGGCGGCGACCACCAGGCTTGCTCCTGACGTCGCGACGAAGGCCGCCATCTGCCTGCTCGATTCGCTGGGACTTGCGGTTGCCGCACGTGCCGAGCCGACGGCCGTCGCCGCACGGTCGATGACCACACAGGTTCCGAAGGGGCCACGAACCGCGCGCATCTGGGCCGACGGCAGGCACGCGGCCTTGTCGGAGGCGGTGCTCGCCAACGGCGTCGCCGTCCATGCGCATTTCCAGGACGATACCGATCACGATTCCTGGACCCATCCGGGATCCCTGATCTCGCCGGTCGCGGTGTCGCTGGGCGAGACGCTGGATGCGCCGCTGAGCACCGTGCTGAAGGCGCTCACCACCGGCTATGCCGCGCTGAAATGGCTCGGCGCCGGCGAAGCCGTTGCCCGTGGTCTCATCGGCCGCGGCGTGCGCACAAGTCCGACCTTCGGCACCATCGGCGCGGCAGCGGCGGGCGCCGTCCTGCTCGGGCTCGATGCTGCAAAGGCCACGAATGCGATCGCGATCGCGGCCTGCACGACCGGTGGCACGCTCGAGCCGGTGCGTTGCGGCTCGGACGAATGGCGCGTGCAGAACGGTCGCGCCGCCCATGGAGGCCTCATCGCGGCCGAACTCGCGGCACATAGCGTCCAGGGCGCGCCCGATGCGCTGGAAGGCCCGAAGGGCCTGTTGCGTTCGCTGGCCGGCCTCGAGCACGCGCCCGTCCAATGGCGCGAGGCTCCCGACGCCGCGACGATGATCGGCATCATGGCAAAACCCTTTGCCACCCTCGGCGACAACATGTCCGCCGTGCTGGCGGCCCACGCGGTCCACCGCGACCGCATCGATCTGTCCCTGGTGAAGCGGATCACGGTCGCGATCTGGCGTCCCTATACGGAATATCCCGGCACGTCGTTCAAGGGTCCTTTCACGAGGACCGTGCAGACCCAGGCCAGCACTGCCTTCGCGGTCGCTGCCATGCTGCGCTACGGGCGGCTGAACTACGACATGGGCGTCGAGCACCGCCAGGACCCGGAGATCATGGCGCTCGTCGCGAAGACGACGGTCGAGCCCGACGATATCGGCACGCATCTCGATGCGAGCGTGGAGATCGAGCTGCAGGATGGCACGCGCCATCGCCGCAACTCGCGCGAGGCGCCGCAGGTTCTCGTGTTCCAGGACGAAGCACGGGCCGCCGATGTGTTCGAGAACCGCATGTCTGGCGCGGGAATGCCGGCGGCCGAGGCAAGAAGCCTCGCCGTGGACGTCCTTGCCGCGGCCGGCAATGGCGGATCGATGCCGATCCGCACCTTGCTCGACCGGCTGACCGGATCAACCAAAGAGACCAGGACATGAAGCTCGGACTTGAAGGCAAGACGGCCATCGTCACCGGCGGCAGCAAGGGCATCGGTCTCGAGACCGTGCGTTTGCTGGCGGAGGAGGGCGTCAAGGTCCTGGTCTGTTCGCGGCGCGAGGACGCGCTGGCCGAATGCCGCGAGGACGTCGAGAGGACGACCGGGGTCAAGGTCGAGACCTTCTCCCTCGACGTCACCGACCTCAAGCAGATCGAGCGACTGCCGCAGGTCGCGCGCGACCGTCTCGGCCGTATCGATATCCTCGTCAACAATGCGGGCACCGGCACGTACAAGCCGTTCCTGGAGGTGACCGACGAGGAACTGCAATATGGCATGGCGATCAATTTCTTCGCCCAGTTCCGGATCTGCCAGCGCATCGTTCCGATCATGGTCGCTCAGAACGGCGGCAGCATCGTCAATGTCTCGGGCGAGACCGGGATCATGGTGACGATGCCACCGTTCCTGTCGTCGTGCACCGGGCCGGCCAAATCGGCCGAGATTCGCTTCTCGAAGATTCTCGCCAACGAATTCGGGCCGCATAACATCCGCGTCAACTGCGTCGTCCCCGGCTTCGTCAACACACCGGAGCGCTTCGCGAAATGGGAGCGCGAGCTCGCCAAGAGAAATCTGGGCCCGGAGGAAGCGGAAGCCGAGCGGAAGCGCTGGTCGGAAAGCAACTCGATGCGCAACACGCGCTGGGGGACGCCGGAAGAGCTCGCCAATCTGATCGTCTTCGCGTTGTCCGACCGTGCGAGCTTCGTCAACGGCGCGGTGCTGGTTGCCGACAACGCGCAGGACAAGTCGTGAGCCGGATATGCGCGAGGCGATGAACCGAATGACCGAAGACAAGGCGTCAAAGCCGTTGGAGCAGTTCCTGGTCCGGGGAAAGTGCGCGGTCGTGACGGGCGGCGGCGACGGGATCGGGCGCGCTGCGGCGCTGCTGCTTGCGGCGGCCGGCGCGTCGGTGGCTGTGCTCGACCACGATGCGGCAAAGGCCGAAGCCGTCCGGGCGCAGATTGTTGATGCCGACGGCAAGGCGATGGCCGTGACCGCCGATGTCTCCGACGAGGCGGCGGTCGAAGCGGCGTTCTCCCGCGTGGTCGGTACGCTCGGGCCGGTCGATATCCTGGTGAACAATGCCGGTCTCGCCGTACGCGAAGCGGCCGATACGCTGTCCGTCGACAGCTGGAATCGCGTTCTCGCCGTGAACCTGACGGGCATGTTCCTCTGCGCGAGGGTCGCGGCTCGCACCATGCGCGGCCGCTCCGGAGCCATCGTCAATACGGCATCGATCATGGGATTGTCGGGCGGACTGTATCCCAACGTGGCCTATCAGACGACCAAGGGCGGCGTCGTCAACATGACGCGCGCGCTTGCCCTCGAATGGGTCGGCGACGGCATCCGCGTCAATGCGGTTGCGCCGACCTTTGTCAGGACGAATTTCATCGCCGGCATGATGGCCGATCCCGTCAAGGCGGCTCATGTCATCGAGGCGACACCCATGCATCGGTTGGCCGAGCCTGAGGAAGTTGCCGCAGCCATTCTGTTCCTGTCCAGCCCAGCCGCAAGCATGATTACCGGCGTCACACTGCCGGTCGACGGAGGATTTCTCGCAAGATGAGCGTTGTTTTGATGATGACCGGCATGGCTGCGGCCGTGTCGTCCGCCGGGAGGATCTGATGGCCGACGTCGACAAGCCCCTCGCAGGCATTACCGTGATCGAGCTGGGTCACAGCGTCGCCGCGCCCTATGCGGGTCTCATTCTGGCCGATCTCGGCGCACATGTGATCAAGGTCGAAAATCCCAAGAGCGGCGATTACGCGCGCGGCTGGGGACCGCCGTTCTGGAATGGGACTGCGAGCGTGTTCCACAGTCTCAATCGCGGGAAGGAGGGAATCGCAATCGACTTCGGCGATCCCGACGACTGCGAGAGACTGAGATCGCTGATCTTGAAAGAGGCGGATGCGGTCATCCAGAATCTGCGGCCCGGGATATTGGATAAGTTCGGTCTGACGGCCGACGCGCTGCGCGCAAGCAAGCCGTCGTTGATCTGGTGCGACATCGGCGCGTTCGGCGCCACGGGGCCGCTCGCCAGCAAGCCGGGATACGACCCGCTCGCGCAGGCGAGCACGGGCATCATGAGCGTGACCGGCGAAGGCGATCGTCCGCCCGTGCGGGTCGGCGTTTCCCTCGTCGACATGGGCTCCGGCATGTGGGCGGTGATTGGAATGCTCGCGGCCCTGGTCGCGCGCAACAAGAACGGCGAGGGCCGCAGCGTCGCGACCTCGCTTTATGAGACGGGTCTTGCATGGATGACGGTGCCGCTGGCCGGCTACGCGGCGTCCGGCGAAGTCCGCAAGCCCTACGGGTCGGGCACGGCGGAAATCGCACCCTATCAGGCCTTCGAGGCGTCCGACGGCTGGCTGATGATCGCCGCCGGCAATGACAATCTGTTCCGCAAGCTGTGCAGCGCGTTGAAGCTCGAGACACTCGCTTCCGATCCCGACTTCGCGACCAATGCGGCGCGGGTCGTCAACCGCGAGCGGCTGATCCCGCAGATCCAGTCGACCGTGCGCCGCCATTCGGCCGATGCGCTCGGGAAGATTCTGGATGCGGCCGGCGTTCCGAACGCCCCGCTCCTGACAACCGATCAGGTGGCCCGGCATCCGCAAACCCGGGCGCTCGACATGATGGTGCGCTGCTCGGACGACGATATCGAGCTCGTGGGCATCCCGCTCGCCTTCGACGGCGCGCGGCCCCGCGCGCGGACCGCGGCACCGGCGCTCGGTCAGCACAACGCCGTCCATCGGATACCCGCCAGCAAGGGAACGAACAATGCAAAGTGATTTCCAGACCATCAAAGTCGAACGCCGCGACGGCAACATCCTGCTGGTGACGCTGCACCGGCCGGAGGCGTCCAATGCCATGAACACCCAGATGGGCCTCGATCTGGTCGCGCTGTTCGAGGGCTTCTCGACCGACATCGAGGGGCTGCGGGCCGTGATCCTCACCGGGCACGGCGACAAGGCGTTCTGCGCCGGCGGCGACTTGAAGCAGCGCAATGGCATGACGGACGACGCCTGGCAGGCGCAGCACCTCGTGTTCGAGCGCATGCTGCGCGCGTTGCTGGGCTGCCCGATTCCAGTGATCGGGGCGATCAACGGCGCGGCTTACGGCGGCGGCTGCGAGATCGCGGCGGCGCTCGACTTCGTCTATGCCTCGACCAATGCCCGCTTTGCGCTGACCGAAGTGACACTCGGCATCATGCCGGGCGGGGGCGGCACGCAAAATCTGGCGCGCGCCGTCGGTGAGCGTCGCGCCAAGGAACTGATCCTCTCCGGGATGCCGTTTTCCGCCGCCGAGGCCGAGCAATGGGGCTTGGTCAACCGCGTGCTGCCGCCGGGAGAATTGCTGGAGGCGACCTTCGCGATCGCCCATCGCATTGCCGCCAATGGCCCGATCTCGGTGCGCCAGGCCAAGCAGGCGATCCATCGCGGTCTGCAGATGTCGCTCTCCGACGGCCTTGCCTTCGAGATCGAGGCCTACAACCGGCTGGTTCCGACGGCGGACCGGCGCGAGGGCGTGCTCGCCTTCAACGAGCGCCGCAAGCCGAACTTCCAGGGCAAATAGAGGAGACCGCAAGATGCGCGAGAAAGCCCATGTCCGCGAAGTCGGACCACGAGACGGCATCCAGATGGTCAAGAGCATCCTGCCGACTGCCCGCAAGCTCGCCTGGTGCCGGGGCGCCTTGGAAGCCGGGATACGCGAAATCGAAGTGACGTCGTTCGTGCCGGCCAAGGTCATTCCGCAATTTGCCGATGCGGAGGAGGTCGCGCGCGGCGCGCTGGAGATGACTGGGTTGCGGCCGTCGGTCCTTGTGCCGAACCTGAAGGGTGCGGAGCGGGCCTTCGCGCTTGGCGTGCCGATGGTGAACTACGTGCTGTCGGCGAGCGAGGAGCACAATCAAGCCAATGTTCGCCGCAGTACCGAAGAGTCCCTGATCGACTTCGAGCGTATCGCGGCAGCGCGCGACCAGCGTCCGGGCGCGCGGATCGGGCTTGGCGCGGGAATCGCGACTGCGTTCGGCTGCACCATTTCGGGGGCGGTCTCGGAAGCACGGGTGATCGGGATCGCCGAGCGGCTCGCCGGGATGGGAGCCGATGAGATCATCGTCGCCGATACCGTCGGCTATGGTGATCCCGGCCAGGTCCGCAGGCTGATGGCGGCCGTGATCGCAGCCGTCCGTCCGTTGCCGGTCGCTTGCCATTTTCACGACACGCGCGGTCTCGGCCTCGCCAACGTGACGGCTGCGCTTGAAGCCGGCGTGCGTGCGTTCGACGCTTCGCTCGCCGGGCTCGGCGGATGCCCGTTTGCGCCGGGTGCCACCGGCAACATCGACACCGAGGACACCGTGTTCCTGCTCGAACAGCTCGGCTTCGATACCGGAGCCGACGTCGAAAAGCTCGTTACCTTGCGACGGGAGGTCGAGAGCTGGCTGCCGGGCGAGCGATTCTCCGGCGCGATCGCGCGCGCCGGATTGCCCAAAACGTACCGCGTCTCGGCCAGCGCCGCCGCTTGAAAGGATACAACATGAACTATCACGATGCATCTCACGCGGCGGACATGGAAGTCACCGTTGCACTAGGTGAGGATTTTTCCGATCTGCGAAACTCGGTGCGGCAGATCTGCAAGGGCTTTCCCGGCGAATACTGGCGGAAGCTGGATGACCGGAGTGGCTATCCCACCGAATTCGTTGTGGCTCTGACGGAGGCGGGCTTCCTCGGCGCGCTGATTCCGGAGGAATATGGCGGCTCGGGTCTGCCGCTGCGGGCAGCGGCGGTGATCCTCGAGGAGATCAACGCCAACGGCTGCAGCGCCGCCCCGGCGCATGCGCAAATGTACATCATGGGGACGTTGCTTCGTCATGGCAGCGAGCTGCAGAAGCGGACCTATCTGCCGGAGATCGCGGCGGGGCGGTTGCGGCTCCAGGCCTTCGGCGTGACTGAGCCCAACACGGGTTCGGACACGACCCAGCTCAAGACACGTGCCGAGCGTCAGGGAGATGTCTACGTCGTCAACGGCCAGAAGGTCTGGACGTCGCGCGCGCTGCATTCCGATCTCATGCTCCTGCTGGCGCGCACCACGCCGATCGACCAGGTGAGGGGGCGCACCGAAGGGCTCTCTGTTTTCCTGGTGGACCTGCGTGAGGCCAAGGGTAACGGCATCGAAATCCGCCCCATCAAGGCGATGGTCAACCACAACACCACCGAAGTGTTCATCGAGAATCTGAAGGTGCCGGCTGCCAACCTCATCGGCGAGGAAGGCAAGGGATTCCGCTACATCCTCGACGGCATGAACGCCGAGCGCATCCTGGTGGCATCCGAATGCGTCGGCGACGGACGCTGGCTTCTGAACAAGGGCGTCGCCTATGCCAACGAACGGCGTGTCTTCGGCCGCTCTATTGGCCAGAACCAGGGCATCCAGTTCCCGCTGGCGCGCGCCTACGCCGAACTCGAGGCTGCCGACATGATGTGTCGGCGCGCCGCTGCGCTGTTCCAGGCGGGACAGCCTTGCGGTGCGGACGCCAATATCGCCAAGCTGCTCGCTTCCGAAGCCACCTGGAAGGCGGCCGACACGACCTTCCAGACTCACGGTGGATTCGCGTTCGCGCAGGAATACGACGTCGAGCGCAAGTGGCGCGAGGTGCGCCTGTATCAGACCGCCCCGATCTCGACCAACATGGTGCTGGCCTATGTCGCGCAGCACGTGCTCGGTCTGCCCCGTTCCTACTGAGGAGACGACCATGCCCGATATCACTCGTCAGACCGCCGACTTCGTCGCGGGCCTCGTATCCTCCGATCTGCCCGACAGGTGCCGCGAGGCCGCGCGGACCGGCATCATCGATTGCGTCGGCGTCATGATCGCCGGCGCGCGGGAACAACCGGTCCGCATCGTATCGGCGATGCTTGCCACCTCGACGCAAAACGACGGGGCGCCGGAAATTCCGGCGGGCCGGAATCTGGCGGCCCCCGACGCCGCGCTGGTCAACGGCGTCGCGGCGCATGTGCTCGACTATGATGACGTCGCGATCGCCGGTCATCCGAGCGCGGTGCTTGTGCCCGCGATCCTGGCGGAGGGCTGGTCGCTGGGCGCGAACGGCAGCGACGCGCTTGCGGCCTATGTCGCGGGATACGAGCTGTGGGCGCAGGTCCTCGCGCTGGAGCCGGGTCATTTGCACGAGCGCGGTTTCCATCCGACGGCGATCATGGGCACGCTCGCCACCGCCGCGGCCTGCGCGCGTCTGCGCAAGCTCGATCGCGAGAAGACGGCACATGCCATTGCCATCGCTGCTTCGCTCGCGGCCGGCCTCGTCGCCAATTTCGGCACCATGACCAAGTCGCTGCATGCCGGCCGGACCGCGCAGTCGGGCGTGCTCGCGGCGCGCCTGGCCGACCAGGGGTTCACCGGGTCTCTCGACGTTCTGGAACACCGGACCGGCTTTCTTCGCGCGCATTCGCCGTCGGGCGCTCCCAATATCGAGAATGGGACGATCGATATCGGCAAGAACTGGCGTCTGGCGGAGCTCGGCGTCTGCGTGAAGCGGTATCCGACCTGTTATGCGACCCATCGTTCGATCGATGCGATGCTGGGTCTGGTGAACCGGCACAAGCTGAAGCCGGATGACGTGCGCGAAATTCGCGTCCACACCGGTACCACGCAGAAGCTGATGCTTCGCAACACCAATCCGCAGACCGGCCTCGAGGCCAAATTCAGCATGGAATTCGCCATGGCTTCGGCGCTGATCGCCGGACGGGTCAGCCTCTCCGAGCTGACGGACGAGTTCGTGTCGCGGCCGGATGTCGGTGCAACATTTGCGAAAGTCCGCTGCACGACGACCGATGAGATCATGGTCGGGGATCAGCCCTTTGCCCCGTCCGACCAGGTCAGCGTCGTGCTCGCGTCCGGCGAGGTGTTGCAGCATGACCCCGTGGTGTACGCCAAGGGTAGCTGGCAGCGGCCGCTCTCGCGCGAGGAACTGAAGGAAAAGTTCATGGATTGCGCGACGCGGGTTTTCGAGCGCGGGCAAGCCGCTGATCTGTTCGAGCAGCTCTGGAATCTGGAGGAGCTCGACTCGATCCGCTCGCTGCGCCTGACGGCCGACCGGGTCGTCGCATGACGGACGCGACGGCGAACAAGGGCGCAGTGCCGCGCATCTGGCATCAGTCGGTCAACGAGCTCGATTACTTCGATGTCTACAAGCGGGCGCTGGAAGCCCATGCGGCGGAGGTCCTTGGCGATGACGCAAAGGTCGTCGTCCACGGGCTTCCGGCCGGCGCGTATGGTGGTGCCTCGGCGACGGCGGTGCTGGGCAATGCCTTTGCCTATCACCGCATTCTCGATCGGGTCATCGACTATGCAATCACGGCCGAGAAGCAGGGCTACGATGCCTTCGTCATCGGCTCGTTCAGCGAGCCGTTCCTGCGCGAGATCCGCTCCGCGGTCGATATCCCCGTCGCCTCGCTCACAGAGAGCGGGTTGCTGGTCGGCTGCTCGCTCGGCAGCTACGTGGCGCTGGTCTCCAATGCACCCGCCGTGCAGTGGATGACGAAGGTCGCGGTCGACAAGCACAAGCTCGCCGCCCGCGTGCTCGAGGTCGCGTCGATGGACCCGGCGCTGGACGAGCCGGCGCTGGCGCGCGCCTACGCCGATCCGGCCCCGGTCATCGCCAACTTCACGGCCGTGGCCGCGCGCCTGGTGGCGCGCGGAGCCGACGTGATCATTCCGGCCGAGGGCGTGCTGGCCGAACTCCTTGTCCGCCACGGTGTCCGCGAGATCGCCGGCGCACCGGTGATGGACGTCTTCGCGGCCACCTGGGCCTACGCGCTGATGCAGATCAGGCTCTGGTCGAAGACCGGCCTTCGCGTCGGCCGCAGCTGGCACCATCGGCGCGACGATCCCGCGCTCGTTGCAAGATTTTTTCAAGAGGAAGCCCGATGAGCAATCTGTTCGCGACCCAGGTTCCAGGCGTCTATCATCGCCGGCTCGGCGACGTGCTGGTCACCGGCCTCAGCGATGGCTACGTCGACATGGGGTATACGATCTTCCGAAATATTCCCGAAGACGAGACCAAGGCCATCCTGGCGCGGGATCATCGCACCTCGCCGCCGCGCATTTCGGTCAACGCCTTTGCCTTGCGCGTCGGCGGCCGCACCTATCTCGTCGACTGCGGCTCTGCCGACCTGATGGGGCCGACCTGCGGTCGGCTGCCGGCCAATCTCGCCTCCGCCGGCATCGACCCGGACTCGGTGGACGCGGTGCTCCTGACCCATGTTCATCCCGACCATTCCAACGGCCTGACGGACGTGGCGACGGGACAGCGGCTGTTCCGGAATGCCGAAGTCATCGTGCACGAAAACGAGATCAATCACTGGTTCAACGACGAGGCGATGGCCAAGGCGGCCGAGCGTCCCCGCCGCCGATATTTCGAAGCCGGACGTACCCAGATCAAGCCCTACATGGCGGCCGACCGCGTCCGTACCTTCAAGAAGGGCGAAGTGCTGCCCGGCGTGACCGCGATCCCGATCGCCGGCCACACGCCCGGCCACACCGCCTATGTCGTCTCGTCGGGCGGCAGCTCGATGGTGATCTGGGGCGATACGGTCCATGTGCCCGAAATCCAGGTGGCGCGCCCCGAAGTGACGATGGAGTTCGACACCGACCCCGAAGCCGCCGCGGTGGCGCGGCAGATGATATTCGACATGGTGGTGACCGACGACATGCTGGTCGGCGGCATGCACCTGCATTTTCCGGGCTTCGGCCACATGCGACGCGAGGCGGGAAAGTACAGCCTGGTTGCGGAGCAATGGGCCTTCGAGGTCTGAACCGCGACCCCGTCATAGCCTAGACCTTCAGATCACCATCCGGGATTCAATTCCGTGTATCATACGCCAGAATCGAACAACGATGGTCAACGACAGGCGATCAATGGCGGACGGCGGATGACAAGTCGCGGAAGCAAGCTGACGATCCACGACGTGGCGACCGCTGCCGGGGTTTCCACCGGCACGGTGTCGCGCGTCCTCAATGGCAACGCCACCGTTCGCCCGGAAATTCGTCGCAAAGTCCAGAAGGCGATCGACGATCTCGGCTATTCGCCGAACGCGGTGGCTCGCAGCATGCGCATGGGGTCGACCCATACGATCGGCTGCATCCTGCGCGAGATCAACATCCCGCAGCTCGCGGGGTTCGTCAAAGCCGCCCATGACGTGCTCGACGAAGTCGGCTTCTCACTCGTCATCTCCAATTCGGAAGGCCGCATGGAGCGCGAGCGGGAGTTGCTCAGCCGTCTGTCGCGGCGGCAGGCCGACGGCGTGATGATGGGGCCGTACACGGCCATCTCCGGTGATTTCGAAGCTTTCCTTCGCGACCTCGACATTCCCATCGTATTGATCGATCGCGATCAGACAACCTGGGCGGATGCCGTGATGGCCGATCACGCTGAAGGCATGCGTCTTGCCGTCAGCCATTTGCTGGATCTCGGGCACCGTCGCATCGCCCTGATCACCGGCGAGCGCGGTCTTTATCCCGCGCGCGAACGCGTCCGCGGCTACCGGGAGGCCTATGCCGCGCGGGGCCTGGAGCCTGATCCGTCGCTGCTTCATGTCGGAAGCTTTCTGCCCGGCGCGGGATTCCGTTTCACCTCGGCGATGCTCGGCCAGCGCAATCCGCCGACGGCCATCATCTCGGGCGGCCTCGACATGTTGTCGGGCGTGCTGCGTGCGATACGGGGACGCAATCTGAGGATACCGGAAGACGTCTCGGTGGTCGCGTCGGGCCATTCCGAACTGGCCGAGTTGTTCTCGCCGCCGATCGCCGTGATCGGGTGGGATCAGGCGGAGGTCGGCCGGATTGCCGCCGGCATGCTGCTCGACCGGATTCGAAACGGTAACTCGCATGAAGCGCGCAGCGTTCTCGTGCCGAATGAATTCATCCCGCGTGCATCGGTGGGACCGCCGAAACGCGACAACAACAAGTAGGAATACGGTTTGCAGGGAGGCATTGGAATGACTGACGGAGTGACCAACGGCGGCGGCGCGGCTCGGCCGTTGCTGTTCCAGCCCTTTTCGATCCGCGGGCTGACGCTGAAGAATCGCCTCGTGGTGCCCCCGATGGTCCACTACCGCAGCGAGCCCGGCCATACCTGCGGCGCGTTTCATCTCGTCCATCTCGGCCGCTACGCGCTGGGCGGCTTCGGCCTCGTCTTTGTCGAGGTGACGGCGGTCGAGGAAGCCGGGTTGAACAACGAGAACGACCTCGGCATCTGGAACGACGACCAGGCCGAGAGCTTCAAGCCGCTGATTGCGTTCATGAAGCGCCAGGGCACGGCGATCGGCATCCAGATCGGTCACGCCGGCCGCAAGGCCTCGATTCAGAGCGCCATGCAGGGCATGGGACCGCTGACCGAGGAGAATCTGAAAGCCGGCGCCAAGAGCTGGCAGCCTGTCGGGCCGACGGCCGAGCCGGTCGCCAAGGGATGGCTGACTCCGCGGGCACTGACCACGGCCGAGTGCAAGAAAATGGTCGGCACGTGGGCGGCTGCGGCAAGGCGGGCGGTTGCTGCCGGGTTCGACACCATCGAAATCCACACCGCGCACGGTTATCTGCTGGCCTCGTTCCTGTCGCCGGTCTCCAACACGCGCACTGACGAATATGGCGGCGACCGGGCCGGGCGGATACGCCTGCCGCTCGAGATCGTCGAGGCCGTGCGCCGCGAAATGCCGGATACGATGCCGCTGTTCGTTCGCGTCTCATCTGTCGACGGGACCGTCGAGGGCTGGAACATGGACGACACCGTCGTCTTCGCACGCGAACTGAAGCAGCGGGGTGTTGACGTGGTCGATTGCTCCTCGGGCGGTATCTCCGGAGCCGCCACCGCAGCCCAAGTGCCGCGCAGCCTCGGATTCCAGGTCCCATTTGCCGAGCGGGTCCGAAAGGAAGCCGACATTCCCACCATGGCGGTCGGCATCATCCTCGAGGCTCAGCAGGCCGAGGCGATCCTGGCAAAGGGTCAGGCAGATCTCATTGCCGTTGGCCGGCAGTCTCAGTTCAATCCAAACATCGCCCATCATTGGGCACATGACCTCGGCATCAATGCTCGCTTCGAGGATTGGTCGCCCGAGTTCGGCTGGTGGCTGGAGAAACGGATCAGGACCCTGGACGGATTTGCCACGCCGACGGGCGTGGTCACGCGCCGCCAGTAAAATTTGTCGCGGCGCTTGAGGCGCGAGCCTCGTGCGAATGACATTCCTGAGGAAACGGGAAGGAGGAAGCGATATGAATCGCCGTGAATGGCTGTTGAGTTTTGGGGCTGCTGCATTGGCCGCAGGACCGGCTGCCGCACTGGATTATCCCGATCGTCCAGTCACCATCCTGAATGGATACTCCCCGGGCGGCTCGACCGATATCGCCGCGCGCCTCGTCGGCGAAGGAATGTCGAGGCAGCTTGGCGGCAAGGCTTTCGTTGTCGAAAACCGTCCGGGTGCCAGCGGTACCGTTGCGGCAACGTGGATGAAGCGGCAGAACCCCGATGGCTACACGCTGCTTCTGTCGGAATCGTCGTCCTTTGCAATCTGGCCGGCGATGTACACCGAAGGTGTGAAATATGATCCGCTAAACGATTTCGACTGGGTCGCGACGATCTGCATCTCACCGATGGCTTTCATCGTCAGCCCCGACTTTCCGGCGAGGAGTTGTCCCGAGGCTCTGGAGCTGCTGGGCTCGGAGAAATCAAGGGATCTGAACTACTCCAGTTCGGGGCCGGGTTCGATTCCCCATATCGCAGCCGAACTATTGCGCACCAGGATCGGGCCAACGAATGCCTCCCGCCACATTCCCTATCGCGGCGGAGCGCCGGCGGTCCAAAGCATTTCGAAGGGCGAGACCGCGTGGGGAGTCGCGTCGCTGGGCTCAGCGGCCGGAATGATCCAGGGCGGGCTCGTTCGCGCGTTGGCCGTAACGAGCCTTTCGCGCTTCCCCACCTATCCCGATATCCCAACCTTCGGCGAATTGGGCCTGAGGGACGTTGGACTGAATATCTCCTATCTCCTCCATGCGCCCGCCGGATTGCCGGGTGGTATCCTTGATCTGCTCAACAAGTCGAGCGTGACGGCCCTAGTTGAAGCGACCACCCGCGAGCGGTTTCTCAACGCAGGCATGCAGGTGTGGGATCGAGAAAATACGAGTGCGAGCACCAAAACGATCGTCGCGAACGAGCTTGCCTGGTTCAAAGACGTGGCTGCGCGGACTGGCATTCGCATCTTGGGATAAGTCCGTTTGTTATAACGGCTCAAGCCGCAACAAAGCGGCCATCTCGCTCTCGGCGATGGATGACCTCTCGGTTTGACTCAGGCGCCGTCCGCGAACGCAGATATTAAGAAGGCAAGCCGCTGCAGACCTCGGTCGCCTGCATCGCTGACGTCAGCGCGCCTGACACGCCATTGTTAGAGCCAAAATCCCATTTTTTGCACGGAGCTTAAACAGTAGGGTTCTGTTCCAGCAAAGCCGAAATCCCTGATGTTTCGATAAGGATTGACCGACACTGTCTCCCCACCCGAGCGCCGTCTGGCTCGTAGATTTGGATGCGCGGATGTTAGACTTGAGTGGCTTCCGCTGGCTGGAGCTAGCTCAAACTTCCTAATGATGGATTGGAGCGAGAGTTCAATTGTTTCAATGCGCTAAAGGACGGCGTGTGCACGACGTGTGCACCGGGAGATCAAGAAAAATCTCACAGCAATTGCCAAGCAATGCGGTCGCCTAAGCTTTAGCTTAATTTTCGCCGGGAATCCCGGAGGACGCCCAGCGATCTCAAAGTCCAGAATCAGTAGGTCTTAGATGGTCTGTCCGCCGGATACTTCGATGCGTTGAGCCGTCATCCACCGGTTGTCAGGACCGAGCAGGCTCGCGATCATCG
>NZ_LFJB01000090.1:0-51457 GCF_006658625.1 Bradyrhizobium sp. UNPF46 | reverse complement strand
TTTCGGTTCTGATTGAATCAGAACCGAAGCTCTAGATTCTTGTTTTGACGCGTTTTCTTCACGCGAACCGGTGTCCACTTCGCTCGTAAACGCTCTAGCCGCTCGCTTGACGGCACTGTCCCTGCGTCAGCGCCGCACGATCGAGCCGGCGCGGCCGATCAGGCGGGCGAGCTGGCGGAAGCGGCTGCCGACGCGATCGGCGACGAGGTCGCCGAGCCGGTGCTCGAACACCAGCATCAGCTTGCGGCCCTGGCTGCGGAAATGCGTGGCCGTCAACACGCCCGGGCGTGCCGCCGAGATCAGATGCGCGACGCGGAACGCAGCGCCCAAGAGGCGCGCGCGTTCGAGCTGCGCCGGCGTCAGCAGCTCCTGCATGGTGGTCGGCGGCTGGTTTTCCTCGCTCAGCCCCGCATAGCGATAGAACACCGACAGGCCGACGAAGGCGCGCTCGGTGTGGGTAATCGCGCCGAAATTGCCGTTGACGACGAGGCTCAGCGTCTGCTCGCCGCGGTGATCGGGATGCACGCGCCAACCGATGTCGGACAGCAGGCAGGCAGTGTGACGCAGCCGGCGGTCCTCCTCGGTCTCGCGAAGCTTGACCACGCGGGCCAGTCGGTCGGTCCAGGCGATCAGCTCGCGGGCGTGCTTGGCCGAACGCGACAGCAGCTGGTTGAGCTCTTCCGCGGCGCAGATCAATCCGTCCTTGTTGCGCTCGGTCTCCGACAGCTTCTCGTGCAGCAGGCCCTCGCGCACGCCGAAGGTCGAGAACACGATGGTCTTCGGCTTCGCCACGCGGATGATGTGCTCGAGCACGAGCGCCGCATAGGTGAGGAGGGGGCGGCGCGCGTCCGCAACGCTCTCGATGTCGGCGAGCATGTTGGCGGCCGCAAGGCGCCTCAGCCTGCGGGAAAAGTCGAGCGCTTCGGCCGCGGACAGCGAATAGCCGTGCATCACCTGGAGCGGATAACCGCTCTGGATGATGTGGATGCGGGCGAGCGCGCGCCAGGTGCCGCCGACCGCGTAGAAGGTGCGGCCGCTACCCGCCTTGAGCTGCGGCACCTCGTCGAGCTCCTCGCGCACGATGCGGTCGGCGCGCTTGAGCGATTTGTGCGCGAGATCCTGCAGCGCGAGGCCGCCGAGCGGCAGCGTCACGCCGCTGCGCACGCTGTTCCTGCGCACGTCGATCAATTCGAGCGAGCCGCCGCCGAGGTCGCCGACGATACCGTCGGGGTGGTGGATGCCGGAGATCACGCCGAGCGCCGACAGCCGCGCTTCGCGCGGGCCCGAGAGGATCTCGATCTTCACGGCGCAGATGCGCTCGGCCTTGGCGATGAAATCGGGGCCGTTGGAGGCATCACGGCAGGCCGCGGTCGCGATCGCGAACACGCGCCCGACCTGCATCACCCGGCACAATGCGCGAAAGCGCTTGAGCGAGGTCAGCGCCTTGTCGACGGCATCGGGCGCGAGCAGGCCCGTGCTCTGCACCTCGCGTCCGAGGCCGCACAGCGTCTTCTCGTTGAAGATCGGAATGAGGCTCCGCGTCAGTCCCTCGTAGACGACGAGACGGACGGAGTTGGAACCGATGTCGATGACCGCGACGCTCAAGCCGCGCTTGCGCGGCCGCTTCACGTCGGAAATCCCCGATCAGGATTGATGGCGTTCGTTCCGGCGCGTGAGACGACGCGGCGAGGATTCCTTGAGCGACTTTCCACGGCCAGACAGACTCGGATTTGTCATGAAGTAGTTGTGCACGTTGAAAGGCTCCTCGCCCTTCGCGGCCTTCATACGCGTTGAGGACCCGTCGGGCAACAATTGCCAGCTCTGCTCATTGTCCTTCAGGTTCGCGACCATGATCTGTTCGAGAACCTGCTGATGCACCGTGGGATTTTGCAGCGGACACAGCACCTCGACGCGGCGGTCGAGGTTGCGCGGCATCATGTCGGCGGAGGAGATATACACAGCCGCCTTGGCGCTCGGCAGGCCTTGGCCCATGCCGAAGCAGTAGATTCGGCCGTGTTCCAGGAAGCGCCCGATGATCGACTTGACGCGGATGTTCTCGGACAGGCCGGGAATGCCGGGGCGCAGGCAGCAGATACCGCGCACCACGAGCTCGACCTGCACGCCGGCCTGGGAGGCCTCGTAGAGCGCGTCGATGATGTCGGGGTCGACAAGCGCATTCATCTTCATCCAGACCGCGCCGTGCCGGCCGTGCCGCGCATGCGCGGTCTCGCCCTGGATGTGCTCGATGATGCGCTTGCGCAGGGTCAGCGGCGACACCGCCATCTTTTCCAGATCACTCGGCGCGGCGTAGCCGGTGATGAAATTGAACACCCGCGCGGCGTCGCGGCCGATGGTCGGATCGGAGGTGAAGTAGGAGAGGTCGGTGTAGATGCGCGCGGTGACCGGGTGATAGTTGCCGGTGCCAGTATGAACATAGGTGGTGAGGCTGCCGCCCTCGCGGCGCACCACCATCGAGAGCTTGGCGTGCGTCTTCAGCTCGAGAAAGCCGTAGACGACCTGGACGCCGGCGCGTTCGAGATCGCGCGCCCAGCGGATGTTGGCCTCCTCGTCGAACCGCGCCTTCAGCTCGATCAGCGCCGTGACGGATTTGCCGGCCTCGGCCGCCTCGGCGAGCGTGCGCACGATCGGCGAGTTGTTGGAGGTGCGGTAGAGCGTCTGCTTGATCGCGACGACATCAGGGTCGCGTGCGGCCTGCTGCAGGAACTGCACCACGACGTCGAAGGATTCGTAGGGGTGATGGACGACGAGGTCCTTCTGCCGGATCGCGGCGAAGATGTCGCCGCCGTGCTCGCGGACGCGTTCGGGATGGCGCGGCACGTAAGGGGTGAATTCGAGGTCGGGCCGGTCGAGGCGGGTGAGCTGCGAGAGCTCGTTCATCGCCTGCACGCCATCGACCAGGAAGACCTCGTCATCGGCGGCCGAGAGCGCGTGCTGCACGAAGCTGCGCAGCTGCTCCGGCATCTTGGCGTCGATCTCGAGCCGGATCACCGACCCGCGGCGGCGGCGCTTGAGCGCCGTCTCGAACAGGCGGACGAGGTCTTCCGCCTCTTCCTCGATTTCGAGCTCGGAGTCGCGGATGATCCTGAAGGCGCCCTGGCCGTGCAGATTGTAGCCGGGGAACAGGCGATTGATGAACAGGGAGGTCGCCTGTTCCAGCGAGATCAGCCGAACGATCTTGCCGTCGGCGGGCAGGCGGATGAAGCGGTCGATCTTGCCGGGCATGCGGATCAGCGCGTTCATCTGCCTGCCGTCGGCGGCGCGCGTGAGCTGAAGCGCGATGGTGAAGCCGAGGCTCGGGATGAACGGGAAGGGGTGGGCCGGGTCGATCGCCAGCGGCGTCAGCAGCGGGAACACGTTGTTGAGGAAGTAGTCCTCGATCCAGGTCCGTTCCGCCTTGGTGACGTCCTTGCCGTCGACCAGCACGATGCCGACATCGGCCAGCGCGCTGCGCAGGTCGCGCCAGATCGCCTGCTGGTCCGAGGCGAGCTGCGAGACGGTGCGGTTGATCAGCGCCAGCTGTTCGGACGGTGTCAGGCCATCGGGGGCGCGCTCGGCAATGCCCTCGCGCACCTGGGCCTTGATGCCGGCGACGCGGACCATGAAGAACTCGTCGAGGTTATTCGCCGAAATCGACAGGAATCGTACCCGCTCCAGCACGGGATGGTTGGGATTGACCGCTTCCTCCAGGACGCGGCGGTTGAAATGCAGCCAGGAAAGTTCCCGATTGATGAAGCGCTCGGGGCTCGACGCGATCGCCGGCACACCCTCAGCTTCCGGGGCTTTTTCTTTATTTTCAATAGCTTGCGCAGAGTCCATCAGAAGTCGGTCCATCCTGTCTCGCCTTACGCTTGCGACCTACGCGCAAAACCCGCGGGAGCATGTGTTAGAGCGATGACGTTTCGATGACATTGATGTTCCGCGGCCTCGCCGCGTCAAGCCGGCTTCGCGCCGACCTGGGGGCGGTCGGAGCGGATCAGGCGTCCCGGAGCAGCTCGGCGGCCAGCGCCCGGGTGACGGGGCGGCCGAGCCGCAGGGCCTCGGTGTCGAGCAGCTCCACGGCGTGGCGGGCGGCGGCCGAGGACCGCTCCAGGCGGGTGGCGAGGTAGCTGACCACGCTCTCGTCCACGGCGAGCTGGCGGTCGGCGCAGAATTTGACGATCAGGCCGCGGAACAGCTGGTCGTCGGGGGGCAGCAGCGCGACCACCGGCACGGCGCGCAGGCGCGAGCGGAGATCACGGAGCTCGATCTCCAGCGCGGCCGGCACCTCGCGTCCGGTGAAGAGCACATAGGCGCCGTCCTCGCGGGCGAGGTTCATCAGGTGGAAGAGGGCACGCTCGTCAAAATACCTTGCCCTGATATCCTCGACCACCAGCGCGCCGGTAGCCAGCGCCCCCGGAACGCTGGCGGCGGTCAGGACGTTGGCCGCGGTCGAGCGGGCGCCCGATATCTCGGCCCAGATCGCGGCGAGGTGGCTCTTGCCGCTGCCTTCCGGTCCGGCCAGCCACATGATCCGGTTCGGCCATTCCGGCCAGCTGTCGATCAGGGCGAGACCGGCCGCGTTGGCGGGGCCCTCGAGGAAATTGTCCCGGCTGAGGCTTTCCGCATGCGGAAGCGCAAACGCCAATTGTCGGGGATGGACGCGGCCTGCCACGCTCGTCTTGCTCCATGCCGGCGCGCCGGCCCGTTTGAAGAGAATTCGACTTGATCGAGGGAGAGTTGGCCTTTTGCGGGGCCGCGCTCCCTCTCATTTGGCCTCGATCGTACTCATGTGCCGCAGCCACTCGACGAGATAGAGCGACACCGAGGAGAGCGTGAAGACCGTGACGAGGCCCATCAGGATGATATCATAAGGGGCCGGCTTGAAGCCGAAGGCAAGCGCCGCCAGCACCAGGGCCGCGAACGCCACTTGTGCCACCGTGTTGAGCTTGGACACTTTCGACGGCTTCATCTCGACGGGCCGGTCGAACAGCCAGGACACGATCACGGCGGCGACGATCATGAGGTCGCGCGAGACCACCAGGATCACGATCCAGCGCGGGATCGCGCCCCAGATGCCCAGCGCCATGTAGATCGAGACCAGCAGGGCCTTGTCCGCGAGGGGGTCGAGCAGGGCGCCGAGCTCGCTCGTCATGTTGAAGCGCTTGGCCAGGAAGCCGTCCACGGCATCGCTGATACCGGCGATCAGGAAGACGGCGAACGCGACCTCCATTTGGCTCGACACGATGGCCCAGACGATGATCGGGACCAGCATGATGCGACCCAGGGTAATGATGTTCGGAATACTCACGAAAGCGCTTCCCGGCACCCGGTCTGACCTCGAATCCGGCCCCTCGGGAGGCTGAACCGGTTGATATCTACATAGTATAGGGAGGAGCGCCATGCGAGCCATTGCGCGTCCCCGGAATTCGACGTAACCAGCCGCAAACCCACTGGAAATCGGGCATGACCGACCGCAAAAACGGCCTCACTTACGCCGATTCAGGCGTCGATATCGACGCGGGCAACCGCCTGGTCGATCTGATCAAGCCGATGGTGCGCGCCACCGCGCGGCCCGGCGCCGACGCCGAGATCGGCGGCTTCGGCGGCCTGTTCGACCTCAAGGCGGCCGGCTTTAAGGATCCCGTCCTGGTCGCCGCCACCGACGGCGTCGGCACCAAGGTCAAGATCGCGATCGAGACCGGGCTGCATGGCGGGATCGGCATCGACCTCGTCGCCATGAGCGTCAACGACCTCGTGGTGCAGGGCGCCGAGCCGCTGTTCTTCCTGGACTATTTCGCCTGCGGCAAGCTCGACCCCGAGGCCACGGCCTCGATCGTTGCCGGCGTCGCGGAAGGCTGCCGCGAATCCGGCTGCGCCCTGATCGGCGGGGAGACCGCCGAGATGCCCGGCCTGTACAAGGACGGCGATTACGACCTCGGCGGCTTTGCCGTCGGCGCCGCCGAGCGCGGTACGCTATTGCCGCGCAAGGACATCGCCGCGGGCGATGCCGTGATCGGCCTCGCCTCGTCGGGCGTGCATTCCAACGGCTTCTCGCTGGTGCGCAAGATCGTGGAACAATCCGGGCTCGGCTTCGAGGCGCCGGCGCCGTTCGCTCCTGTCATGACGCTCGGCGGCGCGCTGCTGACGCCGACGAAGCTCTATGTCAAATCCTGCCTGCGCGCGATCCGCGAGACCGGCGCGGTGAAGGGCCTTGCCCACATTACCGGCGGCGGCTTCACCGACAACATTCCGCGCGTGCTGCCGCAGGGCCTCGGCGTCGGCATCGACCTCGCGCGCCTGCCGGTGCTGCCGGTGTTCAAATGGCTGGCGGCGCAAGCCGGCATCGCCGAGCTCGAGATGCTGCGCACCTTCAACTGCGGCATCGGCATGATCGTGATCGTCGAGCCTGACAAGGTCGAGCAGGTCGTGCAGGTCTTCACCCAGGCCGGCGAGACGGTGGCGCAGCTCGGCACCGTGATCCCGGCCGAGGGCGAGCACCGCGTCGTCTATAACGGCCATCTCGACATGGCATTGTGATGGCTGGCGCCGTGACGAAGCGCCGCGTCGCCATCCTGATCTCCGGGCGCGGCTCCAACATGGCCGCGCTGATCAGGGCCGCCAGCGCGCCGGATTTCCCGGCGGAGATCTCGCTCGTCATCTCGAACAAGGCCGATGCGCTCGGTCTCGAACGAGCCAAAGCAGGCGGCGTGAAGACGCTGGTGATCGAGAGCAAGCCCTTCGGCAAGGATCGCGCCGGCTTCGAAAAGGTGCTGCAGGCGGCCCTCGATGAGCACGGAATCGAGCTGATCTGTCTCGGCGGTTTCATGCGCCTGTTTACGGCCGAGTTCACAAAAGCCTGGTACGGGCGGATGCTCAACATCCACCCCTCGCTGCTGCCGTCTTTCCCAGGCCTCGACCCGCACGGCCAGGCCTTGCGTGCCGGCGTCAAGCTGTCCGGCGCGACGGTGCATTTCGTGATCCCCGAGACCGATGCCGGTCCGATCGTCATGCAGGGCGCGGTTCCCGTCAGCGATCACGACACCGGCGATACGCTGTCGGAGCGCATCCTCGAAGTCGAGCACCGCATCTATCCCGAGGCGCTGCGGCTGCTTGCGACCGGCAAGGTCCGGATCGAGGGCGACGTGTGCAGGACGGACGGCAGCGGGCCGTCGGAGAATTTTCTGGTTGCGCCGGTGGTGCGCTGAAGCGCGTTTGCGGTTCAGCGCACCAAACAAAATCCCCCGGCAGAGCCGGGGGCAACGTCACGATCTCTCGCGTGTCAACCTTGAGAGAAATCAGGAGACCTTGAGGTTCTCCGCGGATGATTTGCCGCGGTTCTCCACGAGGTCGAATTCAACCACCTGGTTCTCGTTGAGGGTCGAAAGTCCTGCACGCTCGACGGCGGAGATGTGGACGAACACGTCCTTGTCGCTGCCGTTCGGCTTGATGAACCCATAGCCCTTGGTCGGGTTGAACCATTTGACGGTGCCCTTTTGCGGCATCGCTCGTCTCCTCCACTAGATATAAAAACGACGCGGCCGCTTTTTCGCGTGCCACGCCACAAACGGGCTTCCGAAGTCTGTTCGAGTCTTGAGGCTCAATGTCGCGAAACGCACAGTCGAGCGGCCAATTCCGATTGTGGCCAATATTGCAACATGAAATTCGCCCGTTAGCAAGCTGCGCTTGAATTTCAAGACCGAGGCGGATGCGTTCGTCTGCAATTTGCGACCTGTGGCCGTGGAACCACAATCGAGGGCAATCACCCCTGTCTCGGCGCTCCAACCGATTGACGCTCCGTGGCAGTTCAGCACAAATCGCCGCAGGGCGGCGCGCCCATGTTGTATTTTTGCGTGTCGCCCTTTTGCTTCGGGATTAGTCGTCATGCGCTGCAGCTCGCAGCCCTCCAGGACACGGCAGATGATCGGGTTCGATCGCGTTCGCGGGATCGCGGCGTCGGTCGCGGTCGCGCTGGTGCTGGTCGTGACGATGTCGGCGGCGACGCCCGGCTTCGCCCAGACCCCGACACCGGCCGCGTCGCCCACGCCCACGCCGTCGCCGACGCCGGTATCGACGTCAATCACCTACGATCGCTCGGCCGGCAACAGCGCGCTCGATCTTGGTTCGAACTTCCTGGAGCGGCTGGGCAACCAGGCATCGAACGGTTTCAACCGGACGTCCCGGACCAATCCCGGCGGCGGCGGCGCGTCGGCCAGCACCGAAGATCCGCGCTACCGCACCTGGTTCGAGGGCTACGGCATGTCCGTCCGCACCGACCCGCAAGGGGACTTCGTCGGCGACCGGCGCAAGACGGTGGGCGGCGTCGCCGGCTTCGGCGCGCGCGTGGCGCCCGGCGTCAATCTCGGCTTCTCGGTCGACCAGAGCCACACCGACGTCGACGTGCCGCTGGCGCTGCAGTCGGCAACGCTCGACCTGACGCAGATCGGCTTCAACGGCTCAATCGACAAGGGCCCCTGGACCTGGGCGTTCGCCGTGGTGCACGGTTTCGGCAAGGTTCGTTCGAGCCGCGACACCGGCCTCGGCCTTGCGACCGCGGGCTATCGTGCCGCGGTCGACGGCGCGCTGACCGAGATCAGCTATTACTGGACCAAGGACCAGATGCGCATCGTGCCCAAGGGCGCGCTGGAATATGTCCGCGCCACCAGCGCGGCGTTCCAGGAGGCCGGCGGGCTCGATCCGCTCAACGTCGGCTCGACGGCGCTCTCGCGCGCCCGCATCATGATCGGGGCCGAGATCGGCCGCTACTTCATCATCGATCAGAAGATCCTGGACCTGTCGGCCTACGGCAAGTTCGTCGACAATTTCCACCAGGATTTGGGATCCGTTCAGGTCAGCCTCGGCGCCCAGAACATCGTGGTCCCCGGCATCGGCGAGAGCCGTTACGGCATGGATGCCGGCGCCTCGGCCTCGCTCAGCCTGACCAGCGTGGCGCGGCTCTACCTCAATTACGACGGCAAGTTCCGCAACGAGCTGACGTCGCACCAGGGCACGGTCGGCTTCGAATACAAATGGTGAGCTGACGCTCGCCTGTGTTCAGGTCGGCGTCGCCGCGACATATCCCGTCAATCCAAATCCCTCTCGCGCCGCCGTCATCATCGGCACCAGCGCGTTCGGATGGATGAACTCGTCGCGGAAGCAGGGATAGGTCTTGGGGTCGAAGATCTTCTTCAGCCAGTCGACCACGATCTTGTGGCGCTCGGAGGCGCGGAACTCCTTGTGGTAGGTGAGCCAGAGATCGGCATGGTGGCTGACACCGAGATCGACGGCGATCAGCGGCGCGCCGAGCGCGATCGAGACGGTCGGCAGGAAGCCGATGCCGGCGCCGCGCTCGACGGCGTAGAGCACACCGACCGAGGAATTGGTCTTGATCCCGACGATGCCCTCGAGCGATTTCAGTCCGAGCACGCGAGCATAGGCGCTGTCGTCGACCTGCGGTGCGCTCTGCTTGATGATGCGATGGTTCTTCAGTTCAGCGAGCGTCGTCGGCACGCCGTAGAGGCTTTCGTACTCCTTGGAGACGAAGGGATAGATGTGCAGGCGGCCGAGCTTGGTGACGATCAGGTCGGGATTGGTTGGAGGCTCGAGCTGGATCGCGATGTCCGATTCGAGCCGCGCGACGTCGGCCTGCTCCATCGCGCAACGCAGATCGACGGTGATCCTGCGGTAGGTCTTCTGGAAGTCGATCAGTCGCGGCAGGATCCAGAAATTGCCGGGGCCCTCCGTCACCGCGACGCGCACGGTGCCCGAGGTGTCGTTCGACGATCGCGAGGCGCGGCGGAAGACGTTGAAGGCATGACGCTCCATATGCGCAACGTCCGCGATCATAGCGGTGCCTTCATCGCTGAGCGTGAGTCCGCTCTGGTCGCGCAGGAACAGCTTGCAGCCGATGCTTTCCTCCAACCGGTCGATCCGGCGCATCAGCGTGGTGGAGGTGAGCCCGAGCTCCTCGGCGGCATTGCGAAAACTTTTATATTTTGCGCACGCTAAAAATAGTTTCAAATCGTCCCAGGACGCGTCCAGGGCTTCTTCACGGTGCTGCGTCATCGCAGCACCCCGGTGCAATAACTGCTGCATACTCCTGATCCCCAGCCGCTAAGCTCGTCGGCGTAGCGGGGCACGAAAGCCTCGAACGATAGAGGCGTGACATGGGTATGGAAAGAGGCTCGTTTGCCGCAAGGCATGATTTCGATGCCTTGCCGCTGAGTCCGGATGTCGAAGTCCACTGCGCGCAATTTTCCGAAATTGCCGCGCTGGCAGCGATGGCGCACCGCCTGGTGCCGGGCGTGAGGATCGGGGCGGCCGAGCTTGCGCGATATTTCGCGTTCGATCCGCAGAGCATCCTGACGTTCAGCCGGAAGGGCGACCTGGTCGGCGGCATGGCCTTCCTGTTTCTCAATGATCGCGGGCACGACGCGTTGCTGCTCGACGAGATCTGCCTCACTGCGCCCGAGACGCGCTATCTCGCTTCCGCGAAGGAAGACGTCGCGGCGATCTACATCTGGGCGATTGCCGCGACGGGGCGCGGGATCGCCGGTCTCGGCAAGGCTGCAGCGCATCTGCGACAGCTAAGGTTTCGCGGCGCCGATTGCTATGCGCAGCCGTCAACTGTGGCCGGACGCGACATCATGAAGGCGACCGGCTTCGTCCCGGTCCCGAGCTTCCAGCCCGATCTCTGGCGCTACGAGCGGCCCTGGCATCGGCAAACGATGCACATGCCGGGCGCGATCATCCAAGCAAGGAGTTTTGCAGATGCACGGTACTAGAATTCCTCTCGCCAAGCCCTGTTCCCGCGCCATCACCGTTCGTCTGGCGCGCGATCCCAGCGATCTCATGCTGGTCACCGCCATTCGTTCCGCGGTCTATCTCGCCGAGCAGGATTGCCCGTTCGAGGAGGAGTTCGACGGCAACGACATGGTCGCAGCGCACTTCATCGGCTTCGTCGGCAACGAGCCCGCAGGCTGCCTGCGGGTGCGCTTCTTCGGCGATTTCGCCAAGGTGGAGCGGCTCGCGGTGCGCCACCAGTACCGGCGCTCGCGCGTCTCGTTCAAGCTGGTGCAGGCGAGCGTCGATTACGTGAAGCGCAAGGGATTCCGCAAGATCTACGGTCAGGCACAGGATCGGCTGGTCGATTTCTGGGCCCATTTCGGCGCCAAGCCGCTCGGTCACAATCGCAAGATCACTTTCTCGGATTTCTCCTACACGGAAATGCTGCTGGAGATCGAGCCGGGTCCAGACGCGATCACGCTGGACAGCGATCCCTATGTGATCATCCGGCCCGAGGGCGATTGGGATCGGCCGGGCGTGCTCGACGCCTCGGCGGGGCGGTCCGTGACCTCACCGCTGCGAGACCTCGCGCTCGCCAGTCGTTGAAATTGGTGCAGCTCGACGCAAGACAATGCTGGCTTCCATCCATGATGATCCGCCGATCCTGATCTGCGCGGATCTGCAGGTCGAGTATCTGACCCCCGGGCGTCGCCACGTCATCCTCGATGGCGACGCTGCAACCGCACGCTGCCTGGAACTGCTGACGCTGTGGCGCGGCAATCTCTGGCCGGTGATGCATCTGAAGCGCATTGCGCAGGCCGCCTGGTTCAATCCGGCATCCAGGCTGACCGATTGGATCGCGGAGGCCAAGCCGCGGCCGGGCGAGATGACGTTCGAGCATCCGCTGCCGTCCGCCTACAGCTCGTCGCGGTTTGTGGACTACATGTCCAATATCCGCACTGTGCGCTGTATTCTCGTCGGTTTTTCCCTGGACGAGACCATTCTGGCGACCGCTGTCGACGGGTTTCACCGCAGCCATCGCTACCAGGTGGTCGCTGACGCCGTGGCTTGCCGGCAACCCGGCACGGCTGATGCCGCCGCCTACAAGCATGCGGTAGTGAATGTCGTTGCGAATTTTGCTACAATTCTCCCCAGCGCCGAACTGATCAGAACCAGCGGCGCCGTTGCGGTGTAGGCCACCGCGACCGGCGGATGGGGTGCAAGATTGTCACGGGGAGACGAGCTCAAGGAGCTGGCGAGCGACCTGTCGCATGCCGCCGAAAAGGCGCGCAGGCTCGGCCTGCCGACGACGGTCTATCTGCTCTCGATGGCGCTGGTCGAGGTGAGGGAAGCCGCTGCCCGTGCCGACGACGGGCACGACGATGACGCGGCGTAAGAGCTGCCCAGTCCCGATATGCGGCTTTGTGCAACGCTGCTGAGCGCTTGCTGCCGACGAAGAGGCGTTGCAAGCTTCGCGCTGCCGCAATAGCAAGGGAGCTTGATCATCGAGTGATGACGCGGGCTCTGCCTGCGACGTGACGCTTTCAAGGATCTTCGCAAATGTCCATGCTGCCCAATTCGCAAGAGGCCCGGGATGTGGCCTATCAGCTCCATCCCTACACCAATGCACGCACGCATCAGCAGGCCGGTCCTCTGGTGATCGAACGTGGCGAGGGTCCTTACGTCTTCGACGCGTCGGGCAAGCGCTATTTCGAGGCGATGGCGGGCTTGTGGAGCGTCGGGCTCGGCTTCAACGAGAAGCGGCTGGTCGAGGCCGCGCACAAGCAGATGCTGGCGCTGCCGTTCTATCACACCTTCTCGGCCAAATCGCACGGGCCCTCGATCGACCTCGCCGAGAAGCTGGTCGGGCTCGCGCCCGTGCCGATGAGCAAGGTGTTCTTCACCAATTCCGGCTCGGAAGCCAACGACACCGTGCTGAAGTTGATCGCCTATCGCTCCAACGCGCTCGGCCAGCCGCAGCGCAAGAAGGTGATCAGCCGGATGCGCGCCTATCACGGCGTCACCATCGCCTCGGCCAGCCTTACGGGCCTGCCGAACAACCACCGCTCGTTCGACTTGCCGCTGCCGAACATCCTGCACACCGGATCGCCGCATTTCTACAAGGACGGCGCCCCCGGCGAGAGCGAGGAGGCGTTCGCCTCGCGCCGGGCCGAGGAGCTCGACGCGCTGATCCAAAAGGAGGGACCGGATACGATCGCGGCCTTCTTCGGCGAGCCGGTGATGGGCGCAGGCGGCGTCATCGTGCCGCCGGCGACCTATTGGGACAAGATCCAGGCGGTCTTGAAGAAGTACGACATCCTCTTGGTGGCCGACGAGGTGATCTGCGGCTTCGGTCGCACCGGCAAGATGTTCGGCTGCGAGACCTACGGCATCAAGCCTGACGTGCTCGTGGTCTCCAAGCAGATCACCTCGAGCTATTTTCCGTTCTCGGCGATCATCATGAACGATCGCATGTTCGAGCCGATCGCGGACGAGAGCAACAAGATCGGCGTGCTCGGCCACGGCTTCACCGCGGGCGGACATCCGGTCGGCTCGGCGGTTGCGCTGGAGAACCTCAAGATCATCGAGGAGCGCGGGCTGGTCGCGCATGCCGCCGAGCTCGGCGGCTACATGCAGGGCCGCTTGCGCGAGCTCGCCAGCCATCCGCTGGTTGGCGAGGTCCGTGGTGTCGGCATGATCGCGGCGATCGAGCTCGTGCTCGACAAGGGCCGCAAGACAGCGGCCGCGACGCCCGGCGCGGTCGGCGGCATCGCCAGCCGCATGCTCCAGGAGCGCGGCGTGATCTCGCGCAACATGCTGGATGCCATCGCCATCTGCCCGCCGCTGATCGTCACCAAGGCGCAGATCGACGATCTGGTCGCCGCGATCGCGGGCGTACTGAACGACATGAAGGCGGAAGTGGCGAAGCTGACGCCGGCGTAGGGAGGGGCCTCGCTCTCCCCACGTCATTGCGAGGAGCTCTTGCAACGAAGCAATCCAGCCTGTCTCTGCGGAAAGACTCTGGATTGCATCACGGCGCTCGCAAAGACGATGTGGTTGGCATTGCGCCAGCCACAAAAGGCGCTCGCGGGCTATTCGGCCCGCTGCACCCCGATCACGCGGCCCTTCTCGACCGCCAGCGCCAGCTCGCCGCGCTTGAGCTTCAGGGCGGCATCGCCGAACAGCTCGCGGCGCCAGCCGCGCAAGGCGGGGACGTCGGCCTCGTCGTCGGCTGCGATCTCTTCGAGATCGTCGACCGTCGCGATCACCTTGCTGGCGACCGCATGCTTTTCGGCGGTCATGCGCAGCAACACCTTCAACAGCTCGACAATGGCGGCGCCATTGTTGTTGTTGCGCGGCTTCTCCAGCTTCGGCAGCGTGGCAGGATCGCGCGCCAGTCCGCGCGCGACCGCAGCCACGATGTCCGCGCCCCATTTGGATTTCTCGAAGCCCTTCGGCACCGAGCGCAGGTTTGCGAGCTTCTCCAGCGTGTTCGGCGCATGGGTGGCGATGTCGCTGACGGCCTCGTCGCGCAGTACCCGGCCGCGCGGCACGTCGCGGCTCTGCGCTTCCTGCTCGCGCCAGGCGGCGACCTCCATGAGGACGGCGAGGTCCTTGGGCTTGCGCACGCGCGTCTTCAGCCGCTCCCAGGCGCGCTCGGGGTGGAAGTCGTAGGTGCGCGGCGAGGTCAGGACCTCCATCTCGATGGAGACCCATTCGCTGCGGCGGCGCTTCTTGAGGTCGGCATCGAGCGCTGCGAACACGTCGCGCAAATGCGTGACGTCGGACACCGCGTAATGCATCTGCTCCTTGGTCAGCGGCCGGCGCGACCAGTCGGTGAAGCGGTGGGTCTTGTCCGGACGGTGGCCGGTGACCTTCTCGACCAGGGCGTCGTAGGCGATGCTGTCGCCGTAGCCGAGCACCATCGCAGCGATCTGGGTGTCGAACACCGGATGCGGGATGATGTTGGCCTGATGCCAGATGATCTCGATGTCCTGGCGGGCGGCGTGGAACACCTTCAGCACGCTCTCGTTCGCCATCAGCTCGAAGAACGGCTTGAGGTCGATGCCTGCGGCCAGGGTGTCGATGACCACGGCTTCGTCGGCGCTCGCCATCTGCACCACGCACAGCAGCGGGTAGTAGGTGGTCTCGCGCAGGAACTCGGTATCGACGGTAATGACGGGGTGCTTGGCCAGTCGGCTGCAGGCAGCCGCGAGGTCAGCGGTGGTGGTAATTAAATCCATGAACGGCCCATGACACTTGATATCAGCCGTTCTGCCGAAAGTGCTGTGATGTCAAGGGGCTCGATGCGAATTCGAGCCTTGCATTTGGACCGGAATCGCTTTTTCCGACGAAATTCCTATTCGTAGCGGACCCGATGGGAGGATTTGCGGGCGCAGGGCAGCGCCACCACGACCACACACATGGCGACCAGCGCCAGCCCCAGGAACTCGAAAACCAACAGATCCACGGCGAAACCTCCAGAAACATTGATAGATTTGTCGGGGGTCCGTTGAGGGTCTGTTAATTGCAATGGTTACCGGCGGCAGGCCGGGCCGGATGGTGGACGGGGGGTTAATGGGATCGGGGCGCCCCAAACGATTTCGGCGCCCCGCTTGGCGGAGCGCCGAATGATGTTCGTGATGAGCAGCCGGCCTTACGGCAGCTTCAGTGACGTCTCCGCGTTGTACGGCTTGAGCGTCTCGTCGGCGGCTTTCTGCGCGGCGGCGAGGGCCTCCTTCGGCTGCTTCTTGCCGTTGAGGACCAGCATCACCTCGTCCTCGAGGTTCTTGCGGACGGGGACGGTCTTGTAGGTCGCGAACCACGGCTTGGCGACGTCGAGCTGCTCGACGGCGGTCTTGGCGTCCGGGTTCTTGTTGAGGAAGTCGACCATGTCGGGCGTCTTGTAGGCGGCCATGTTGGGCGCGAAATAGCCGGTGGCGCGGCTCCACCAGCCGCTCTTCTCGGGCGAGGTCATCCACTTGATCAGCGTCCAGGCGGCCTTCTGCTTCTCGGCTTCGAGACCGGCCGGCATGATCAGCGAGGCGCCGCCGATCGGCACGGCGTTGCGGACGTTGCGCGGGATGAAGGCGACCTTGTAGTTGAACTTGGCGTTGTCGCGCACATAGGTGAGCGAGCCCGTCGACAGCATCATCATCGCGGCATTGCCTGAGATGAAGGACGTGCTGACGGCAGGTCCGGGCGTCGCGCCGGGGGTATGCACCTTGTGCTTATGGATGAGGTCGTTCCACCAGGTCAGTGCGCCGAGCATCGAGGGCGTGTCGTAATAGACTTCGCCGCCGAACTCCTCGTTGTAGTAGCGCCCGCCATTGCTCATGGTGAGCGTTTCCATCATCCAGCCGCAATAGTCGTAGGCGCAGGGGATCGCGATGCCCCATTGGGTCACCTTGTCACCCTCGCGCTTGGTGAGCTTCTTGGCCCAGTCGGTGAGCTCGGCCCAGGTCTGCGGCGGCTTGTTCGGATCAAGGCCCGCCTCCTTGGCCTTGTCGGCGTTGATGTAGAGCAGCGGCGTCGAATTGTGGAACGGCACGCCGTAGACCGAGCGGTTGATCACCGCGTTGCCCTGCAGCGCCGGGAAGAACTGGCCGAGGAACTGCTCCTTGGTGGTGCCGTCGGCCTTGATCAGGGCATCGAGATTGGTGAGCTCGTTCTCGATCTGCATGTCGAGCAGGAAGTTGGCGGACATGATCACGGCGGACGGCGGCTTGCCGGCCTTGATCGCGGCCCGCGTCTTGATCAGCGTGTCGTCATAGGAGCCGGTGTAGACGGCGGTCGCCTTGATATCAGGGTGGCCTTCGTTGAACTCCTTGATCAGGGTGCCCATGTCGCGCGCGAGCTTGCCGTCGACGGGGACGGGGAAGAACAGATCGATCTCGGTCGGGCCTTCGCCGGCGAGTGCCGGGAAGGCGAGGGCGCTGGCGAACGAGCCTGCCATGGCTAGGCCGAGCATGAGCCTGCGGGAAAACAGCATCGGAAAATCTCCTATTTGATGCCTGAGGTGACGAAAGAGCTGATGAAGCGTTTCTGGAAGATCAGGAAGGTGACGAGCAGCGGCGCGATCACCATCAGCGTGCCCGCGGCGATGGTGCCCCAGGCCTGGGTGCCTTCGGCGGTCTTGGTGAACACCGAGAGGCCGACCGTGAGCGGCCGCTTGTCCGGCGAATTGATCACCATCAGCGGCCACAGGAAGTCGTTCCAATGGCTGGTCACGGAGATGATGGCGAAGGCCGAGAAGCTCGGCATCGACAGCGGCACGTAGATGTGGCGGATGCGCTGGAGCAGGCTGGCGCCGTCGATCAGGGCCGCGTCCTCCAGCTCGGTCGGAATCGCCTCGAAGGCCTGGCGCATCAGGAAGGTGCCGAAGGCCGAGGCGAAGAACGGCATCATCACGCCGGTGAGCGTGTCGTAGAGCCCGAGCTGCGCCACCAGCGACAGGTTCGGCACGATCAGCAGGACCGGCACCAGCATCAGCTGCATCAGGAACAGGTAGAAGATCGGCCCCTTGCCGACGAAGTTCAGGCGCGCAAAGGCAAAGCCTGCCAGCGTGATCGTGACGAACTGCACCAAGAGGATGCCGGCGCAGATGAACGTGGTGTTGAGCGTGTAGCGCGGAAAGTCGCCGATCTCCCAGGCATCCCTGACGTTGTCGAGCGTCGGCTTCAGGCTCGGCATCAGCTCGGCCATGGCGTTGATGCCGTCGGAGGCCGGACGCAACGTCGCCACGATCATCCACAGGAACGGAATGAGCCAGACGATCGCGAGCAGAACGGTCAGCAGGAAGCCGAGCTTTGGCGTGATCTCGCCCCTTGTGGCGAGCGGGGCATCCCTGAACAGGCGGTCGAACAGTTTCATGGCCCGCCCTCGCGGTTCGCCATCGTGCGGAAGGAGAGCGCGGTGAGGCCCATCAGCGCGGCGAGCGTCAGCAGCGTCGCGGCCGAGGCCTTGCCGACGTCGTAATGCTCGACCGCCTGCTGGTAGATGTAGAACAGCACGAGGTTGGTCGAGTTGGACGGCCCGCCCTGGGTCATGACGAAGACGTGGTCGACCTGCGTCACCGCGTTGAGCGTGGCGATCACGATGACGAACAGGAAGGTGGGCTTGAGCTCGGGCAGGATGATGTGACGCAGGCGCCGATACGGCCCGGCGCCGTCGAGATGCGCGGCCTCCATCACGTCCTCGGGCACGGCCTGGAGGCCGGCCAGGAAGAACAGCATGTAATAGCCGGCGTTCTTCCAGATCGTGATGATCATGATCGCGTAAAGCGCAACATCGGGGTCGCCGAGCCAGTTCGGCAGCACCGGCAGCAGGCGACCGATGTAGTAGTCGAGCAGGCCGACATTGGGCAGGAAGATGAACATGAACAGCGCGGAGGCCGCGACCATCGGGATCAGCACCGGCAGGAACAGCGCGGCGCGCAGCGCACTGCTGACGGCGTTGGTGCGCGCCAGCGCCAGCGCGAACAAGAGCGCCAGCCCAATGCTCGGGATGGCAGTGCCGACGGCGTAGACGAGATTGTTGACGACGGCGCCGGTGAAGGCGGGGTCGGCCAGCACCGCGCTGATATTGTCGAGGCCGACGAAGCGGACGGGCGCCTTCGGCGTGGCGCGCTGGTAAAGCGCATCGACGAGCACGCGTCCCATCGCGCCGTAGGTGAACAGCGCGAGGAAGACCAGCGAGGGCAGCAACAGCAGATAGGCAGGCAGCGAAGCTTTGAAGCGGTTCGAGAACCGCTTCAGGACGTCCATGCGCGGTGCCGCCGAGGTCGCGACCGGGAGAGCCGCGGGTTCAGCGAGGCTCATCTCACCGCGCCACGAACTTGAGCGCATAGTCGCGGCCGTCCATTCCCGCCGGTGGCTCGAAGGGGAAGCGCAGACTCTCGTCGAGGAAGTCGTGGCTGTGCACGACGAGGTTCTCGTCGTCGATCAGCACCACGCCATAGGCCGGCGGCTCGTGGCTGGCCAGATGCGGTGCGCCAGCGTCGAGCTCGAACCAGACCTGATGGTTGGTGCCGCGCAGGGTCGAGAACGGGATCTTGCCGTAGCTGCCGAAGATCGGCCGGTGCACATGGCCGAAGAAGAGGTGGCGGATGCGCGAACGATAGGGCGCGATCACCTCGGCAAATTCGGCGCTCTGCTTCAGCCCGATCTCGTCCATCGCGTGCACGCCCACAGGGAAGGGCGGGTGATGCATGAACACGACGAACTGCTGGTCGGCCGGCGCGGTGGCGAGCGTGCTCGTGAGCCAGTCGAAGCGTTTGGCGCACATCTCGCCGGCGTGGCTGGTCTCGTCCAGCGTGTCGAGGAAGACGAACAGGCCGTGCTCGGTGGTGCGCGTGCCCTGCACGAAGCCGTTGGCATCGCGCGGCGCGGCCTTCAGCGCGTCGAGGCAGATCACGCGCTTGTCGTGATTGCCGACCATGGCGATGTAAGGGATCTTCAGCGCGGACATCGCGTCGGCGAAATTGGCGTAGGATTCAGCCTCGCCCCAATGGGTGAGGTCGCCGGTCACCACTGCGAAGGCGGCGTCGGACTGGTGCTCGTTGATGTCGGCAATCGCCGCATCCAGCCGGGCGCGCGGGTCGAGGCCGTAGAGCGTCGAGCCGGGATTCGCCAGATGCGTGTCGGTGAGATGGATGAATTTGAAGGGCATGGCGCTTGTCAGGGATGTTGGAGAACGGACGTCTCCGGCAAGACGACCCTGACAGGCGGTTAGAGCGCGTGTGTTTCAGTTTGATGACAGCGGTTCCGGCCGACGGGACGTGTCCACATGGCCCGCGGGATAGGAATGGATCGCGCAAGGCGCAATCCGTGCTGTGCATCAATTAGAGATGGTGGGGCGCGGTCGAACCCGCCTCACGTCCCGCAGAACGTCTGCAACACGCGCTGGTCCGGCAGCGGCGGATCAACATAGGCCGCATACTCCGGCTGGTCTTCGTATGGCTTTGCCAGCACCTTCACCAATTCCTCGAACGGCGCGTAGTCGTCGTCGTTCACCGCGGCCTGGATCACGGCTTCGACGCGGTGGTTGCGCGGGATGAACATGGGATTGACGGCGTGCATGGCCGCCTGCCGTTCGGCTGGGGCTTGCTGCTCCAGCGCGATGCGGGCGCGCCAGCGGCCGGCCCATTCGTCGAAGGCTGCGGGCTCCATGAATTGCGCGCGGACGTCGGTTGCGTCGTCAGCGACTGCATCGCCGAGCTTGCGGAAGGTGAGCGTGAAGTCGGCCTGGTTCTTGGCCATGGCATCGAGCAGGTCCTGGATCAGCGCCTCGTCGCCGTCACGCTCCGTGAACAGGCCGACCTTCCTGCGCAGGCCGGCCTGATAGGCGGCGCTGAAGATATCGGAGAAGGCGCCGAGGATGTCCTGGGCTTCGGCCACCGCCTTCTCCTGCTCGTCCGAGAACAGCGGCAGCAGGCATTCGGCGAGGCGCGTCAGATTCCACAGCGCGATGCGCGGCTGGTTGGCATAGGCGTAGCGGCCCATCTCGTCGATCGAGGAGAACACCTGCGCGGGGTTGTAGGCGTCCATGAAGGCGCAGGGGCCGTAGTCGATGGTCTCGCCCGAGATCGACGAGTTGTCGGTGTTCATCACGCCATGGATGAAGCCGACCAGCAGCCAGCGCGCGACGAGCTTTGCCTGGCGTGCGACGACGCCTGCGAGCAGGGCGTGATAGGGCCGCTCGGCCTGCACCAGGTCCGGATAGTGTCTCATGATGACGTGATCGGCGAGCCGGCGGATCGCGTCGGTGTCGCGGCGGGCGGCAAAGAACTGGAAGGTGCCGACGCGGATATGGCTCGAGGCGACGCGCGTCAGCACCGCGCCGGGCAGCGCGGTCTCGCGGATGACATGCTCGCCGGTGACGACGGCGGCGAGCGAGCGCGTGGTCGGGATGCCGAGCGCGAACATGGCTTCGCTGACGATGTACTCGCGCAAAACGGGGCCGAGCGCGGCGCGGCCGTCGCCACGGCGGGAGAACGGGGTGGGGCCGGAGCCCTTGAGCTGGATGTCGCGGCGGACGCCGTCCTTGTCGATGACCTCGCCGAGCAGGATGGCGCGGCCATCGCCGAGCTGGGGCACGAAATGGCCGAACTGGTGGCCGGCATAGGCCATGGCGATGGGGTCGGCGCCGGCGGGAACCGTTTTCCCGGCCAGGATCTCGGCACCTTCAGGCGTGTCCAGCAGGTCCGGATCGAGCCCGAGCTGGGTGGCCAGCTGCCGGTTCAGCTTGATCAGCCGGGGGGCGGCGACCGGGGTCGGCGCGACGCGGGCGAAGAAGCTGTCCGGCAGCGCCGAATAGGAGTTCTGGAAGGGGAAATGCACCGTCATGGCCTCAAGATAGGGCTGGAACGCCCGATGGCAAAGGCTCGGCCCCCGATATGCCAAAAATGGGCGCGTCCGGCCCCAAACAGGCCGTTCCCTTGGTTGCCGCCTCGGGTCTCGTCGGGTAAACCCTGCCGCAATCTCGGACCGGCCGTTACAGGCCGTCCGATTCGATCCTCAGACATCATTTTGGGACGACCATGCATCGCTACCGGTCACATACATGCGGCGCGCTCCGCGAGAGCAACATCGGCGAGACCATCCGCCTCTCGGGCTGGGTCCATCGCGTGCGCGACCATGGCGGCGTGCTGTTCATCGATCTGCGCGACCATTACGGCCTGACCCAGTGCGTGGTCGATCCGGACTCGCCGGCATTCTCGCTGGCCGAAAAGCTGCGGTCGGAATTCGTGGTCAAGATGGACGGCAAGGTCCGCCGCCGCCCCGAAGGCACCGACAATGACGATCTGCCGACCGGCAAGGTCGAGGTCTATGTCAGCGAGATCGAGGTGCTGGGCCCGGCCGGCGACCTGCCGCTGCCGGTGTTCGGCGACCAGGAATATCCCGAAGACATCCGCCTGAAGTATCGCTTCCTCGATCTACGGCGCGAAAAACTGCACCAGAACATCATGACGCGCGTCGAGATCATCAAGTCGATGCGCCGGCGCATGGAGGGGCAGGGCTTCTTCGAGTTCAACACCCCGATCCTGACCGCGTCCTCGCCGGAAGGCGCGCGCGACTTCCTGGTGCCGTCGCGCATCCATCCCGGCAAGTTCTACGCGCTCCCGCAGGCGCCGCAGCAGTACAAGCAGCTGCTGATGATGTCGGGCTTCGACCGCTACTTCCAGATCGCGCCCTGCTTCCGCGACGAGGACCCGCGCGCCGACCGGCTGCCGGGCGAGTTCTACCAGCTCGACGTCGAGATGAGCTTTGTCACGCAGGAAGACGTCTTTGCGGCGATGGAGCCAGTGATCACGGGCGTCTTTGAAGAGTTCGCCAAGGGCAAGCCGGTGAGCAAGAACTGGCGCCGCATCCCGTTCGCAGAGGCGCTGCGGAAGTACGGCAGCGACAAGCCGGATTTGCGCAACCCGATCGAGATGCAGGACGTCTCCGAGCATTTCCGCGGCTCCGGCTTCAAGGTGTTCGCGCGCATGCTCGAAGATCCCAAGAACCAGGTCTGGGCGATCCCGGCGCCGGGCGGCGGCAGCCGCGCGTTCTGCGACCGCATGAACTCGTGGGCGCAGGGTGAGGGCCAGCCCGGCCTCGGCTACATCATGTGGCGCGAGGGCGGCGAGGGTGCGGGTCCGCTCGCCAACAACATCGGGCCCGAGCGCACCGCTGCGATCCGCGCCCAGATCGGCACCAAGGAAGGCGATGCCGCCTTCTTCGTCGCCGGCGATCCCGACAAGTTCTGGAAGTTCTCTGGCCTTGCCCGCAACAAGGTCGGCGAGGAGTTGAATCTCACTGACAAGGAGCGGTTCGAGCTCGCCTGGATCGTCGACTTCCCGATGTACGAGTACAACGAGGACGACAAGAAGGTCGACTTCTCGCACAACCCGTTCTCGATGCCGCAGGGCGGCCTCGAGGCGCTGAAGGGCCAGGACCCGCTGACCATCAAGGCGTTCCAGTACGACATCACCTGCAACGGCTACGAGATCGCCTCGGGCGGCATCCGCAACCACGTGCCGGAAGCGATGGTGAAGGCGTTCGAGATCGCAGGTTACGGCGAGCAGGAAGTGGTCGACCGCTTCGGCGGCATGTACCGTGCCTTCCAGTACGGCGCTCCGCCGCATGGCGGCATGGCCGCGGGCGTCGACCGCATCGTGATGCTGCTCTGTGGCACCACTAACCTGCGCGAGATTTCGCTGTTCCCGATGAACCAGCAGGCCATGGACCTGCTGATGGGCGCGCCGTCGGAAGCCACGACGAAGCAGCTCCGTGAGCTGCATGTGCGGGTGAACCTGCCGCAGAAGTGAGAGGCTCGTGCCCCGGACGCAGCGCAGCGCTTCTTCAGCGGTGCGCTGCAGAGCCGGGGCCCATATCGCGGTGAACCGTAGGCATTCTGGATCCCGGCTCTGCGTCGCGCCGCTTGCGCGCTGCGCCGCGTCCGGGACACGAGACTCTGCCTACAACCCCGTCGACGCCTCGATCCTGAACTGCGCCAGCGCGACGATCGGCTCGTTGTTGAGGACATCCATGAGCTGAAGCAGCGGCAGCTTGCCGAGCGGGGTCAGCTTGATGGTGAGCGTTTGCCCTGACGTCGCGACGAAGCCGGCGAGCGCATCGACCGCCACCTTGGCATCGAGATTGGAAGCCGCGATCCTCTCGCCTTGCGCCCGGATCATCTCGACGATGGCACCGCGCGCGGCGTCGCGGCTGACATTCTGCATGCGCGAGAACTGCGCCACGACGAGATCGACGACGCCGCTGTCGCGCAGCGAGAGCTCGAACGCACCGGTCTCGACCTGCGCCGCCTGACCCATTGCCTGCGCCGGATCGGCGGTGAACAGGCCGCGCGGCACGTTGGCGAGCGCGAGGCGGGCCTGGGCCGTGGCGAGGTTGCCGAGATCAATCGTGGCCGGCGCGAGCGCAAATGCGCCTGACGATTCCGTCCATGCCGCGCCGAGATCGAGGTCGATCGCGAGCTTGTCCACGCCCGCCATGATCAGCGGCTGCTGCGCTGGATTGGCCGGATCGGTCGGCGTGACCATTTTCACAACCAGATTGGCCTTGCTCGGGATCGATCCGACCAGCTGGCCCCAGTTCAGGCTGATCGTGTCGATGGTGACGAGCTGGCGCGTGTTCTTGTAGGGCGCCACCACACCCTTGATTTCGGCGCCTTCGAGCACGCGGAACAGGCCGAGCATCTGATCGGGCGAGGGCGGCTGACCGGGCGTTCGGAGGCTCGCCGCCCAGCGTATCAGTTTCGCCGCGCTGAAGGACTTCAGAGCGAAGCTCTCCATCTTGAGCTGCCCCTGCGGCAGCGGCATGACGAGGCCTTCCAGCGCGATTCTGTCCTGGTCGTATTTGACGGCGTTGAGCCGTCCCCTTCCTTGCGGCGTCTCGACCGTCTGCTTGCCGATTTCGACCTTGCCGATCTGAAAGCCCTCGAAGAAGTCGGACACCTTTGCCATGATGTCGCGCGACTGCGCCTGCGTGGGGGTCGAGCCGTCGGCCGGCACCAGCGCGATGATCTCGGCCGGGCGGAATTTCGAGGGCCGGATCGCAATGTCGTCGAAGGTGAAGCCGTCGACCTGCACGCGCACGCCCGGCGCCGTCGTCACCACATATGAATTGGCGGAGACGCGCCGATAGACCTTGTGGAAACTGTCGTCGGTCGATCCTTGCTGTTCGAGCGCGGCCCTCACGGCGGTTGCGTCGAAATCGTAGGCGGCAAGTCCGGACAGCTCGCCGGTCATTCTCGCGGGCTTGCCCGGCTGCGCCAGGTCGAGCGAATAGGTGACGCGGTCCGTCTTCGCCGTCTCGATCTTGCCGCGGTTGACGTTCTGGACCGACAGGCCCGAATAGACATAATCGCCGCTGCCGGGATTGCCGCTGCCCGCATCGACGTTGACGGCGACGGTCGGCACCACGATCGACGACGCCGAGACGGTGGCGTATTGCGTGAGCATGAAGCGGTACATGTCGACGATCGAGCCGGACAGCGACGTGCCGTCCGCGCGGGTCGGGCCCGAAAAATCGCGGGCGCTGATCTGCGGGATCTTGTAGTTCGCCTTCAGCTTCGCCGGTTCGGTATACGTGAAGGCGACCTCGACCCCGGACACTTCAATGCTGTCGGCCGAGAAACGGGCGTCATCCGGCTGGCGCAGGCCGACGGCCGTGACCTTTGCGATCTTGACGTTGGCGAGCCGCGGCTGGCTCGGCTCGACATTGATGTCCTCGATCGTCAGCGTCCGGCTCGCCAGTTCGAACGTGATCTTGCCGTGGCTCGCCTTGCCGCCGCCGGAGCGCACCTGTTCGAAAGCCGCCTCGACGTCGGCGGTGGCCCGGTGCTGGACATAGAGATTGAAGCCGAACCATCCGCCCGCGCCGAGCACGAGGAGTGCGACCAGGCCGACCATGATCCGCTTCATTCTCAGCTCCAGTTGCTGATTTTGCACCGCGCAACCTGCCATATTCGCAAAACGCCGCGCGGTCCAGGTAAAGCTATGGTTTTCAAATATTTGACCGCGCGCCCTGTTGATGGGGGCGCAATCCGATGTTGCCACCGGGGCGCCCGGCGTGCTTCATCCCGTTTCCATGACCCGGAAATTCGGTCCCCTTGGACAGCCACTTTCGGATCGTGCATTTTGAGGCCGGTAACGCGAGGCGAAACACCGCATGTCGTCCTATTCTGATGATCTCCACCAGGCGGCGCTCGCCTACCATCGTCTGCCGCGCCCTGGAAAGCTCGAGATCCAGGCAAGCAAGCCGCTTGCCAACCAGCGCGACCTTGCGCTGGCCTATTCGCCGGGCGTTGCTGCGGCCTGCACCGAGATCGCGAAGAACCCGGCCGAAGCCGCCACGCTGACCACCCGCGCCAATCTGGTCGCCGTGGTCTCCAACGGCACCGCCGTGCTCGGCCTCGGCAATATCGGCCCGCTGGCCTCCAAGCCGGTGATGGAGGGCAAGGCGGTCCTGTTCAAGAAATTCGCCGGCATCGACGTGTTCGATATCGAGATCGCCGCCGACACCATCGAGCGCGTGGTCGAGACCGTGGCGGCGCTCGAGCCGACCTTCGGCGGCATCAATCTGGAGGACATCCGCGGACCCGAATGTTTCGAGATCGAGGCGCAGCTGAAGGAGCGCATGAAGATCCCGGTCTTCCATGACGATCAGCACGGCACCGCCATCATCGTCGCCGCCGCTGTCACCAACGCCCTGCGACTCAACGGAAAGAAGCTCTCCGACGTCAAGATCGTGGCATCGGGAGCAGGGGCTGCCGCGATCGCGACACTCAATCTGCTGGTGTCGATGGGCGCGCAGCGCAAGAACATCTGGGTCTGCGACATCGACGGCCTCGTGCATGAGGGCCGCAACACCACGATGGACCGCTGGAAGGCGGTCTACGCGCAGAAGACCGACAAGCGCACGCTTGGCGACGTCATCGGCGGCGCCGACATCTTCATCGGCCTCTCGGCGCCGGGCGTGCTCAAGCCCGAGATGGCCAAGGCGATGGCCGACAAGCCGTTGATCATGGCACTCGCCAACCCGACCCCGGAGATCATGCCGGAGGAGGCGCGAAAAGTGCGTCCCGACGCGATGATCTGCACCGGCCGCTCCGACTATCCGAACCAGGTCAACAACGTCCTCTGCTTCCCCTTCATCTTCCGCGGCGCGCTCGACGTCGGCGCCAGCGCCATCAATGAGGAGATGAAGCACGCCGCCGTCGAGGCCATCGCGCAGCTCGCTCGCGAGGCGCCGTCGGATGCGGTGGCGCAAGGTTTCGACACCGGCGAGACGCAGGGCTTTGGCCCGGGCTCGCTGATCCCAAGTCCGTTTGACCCGCGTTTGATCCTGCGGATCGCGCCGGCGGTGGCGAAGGCGGCGATGGAGTCCGGCGTCGCAACGCGGCCCATCACCAATTTCGACGAATACACCGCGCTGCTCGAACGCTTCGCCTTCCGCTCCGGCCTCGTCATGAAGCCGATGTTCGCCAAGGCCAAGACCCAGCCGGTGCGCGTGATCTACGCCGAAGGCGAGGACGAGCGCGTGCTGCGCGCCACGCAGGTGGTACTGGAGGAGAATTTGGCGCGACCGATCCTGGTCGGCCGTCCCTCTGTGGTCGAGGCGCGCATCAAGCGCTTCGGTCTGTCGATCCGCGCCGGCAAGGATTTCGATCTCGTCAATCCCGAGGACGATCCGCGCTACCGCTCCTACGTGCAGTCCTATGTCGAGGTCGCCGGCCGCCGCGGCGTGACGCCGGACGCGGCGCGCACGGTGGTGCGCACCAACAACACGGTGATCGCCGCGCTCGCGGTGACGCGCGGTGAGGCGGATGCCATGCTCTGCGGCGTCGAGGGCCGCTACATGAGCCATCTGCGCCATGTCCGCGAGATCGTCGGCTTCTCGCCCGGGGTCAGCGACTACGCGGCGCTGGCGCTGCTGATCACCAGCAAGGGCGCCTTCTTCATCGCCGACACGCAAGTTCGCCCCAATCCGGGCGCGGAGGAGCTCGCCGAGATCGCATCGCTCGCTGCCGTTCACGTCCAGCGTTTCAACATCAAGCCGAAGATCGCCTTCGTCTCGCATTCGGACTTCGGCAGCTACGACACCGATTCCTCGCGCAAGATGCGGCTGGCGACCCAGCTGTTGAAGGACAAGCATCCGGAGATCGAGGCCGACGGCGAGATGCAGGGCGACACGGCGCTCTCCGCTGCCGCGCGAAAAATGGTGTTGCCGCATTCCAAGCTGGAGGGCGAGGCCAACATCCTGATCATGCCGACGCTGGACACTGCCAACGTCGCCTATCAGATGATCAAGTCGCTGGCGGACGCGCTGCCTGTCGGTCCGATCCTGATCGGCCCGGCGCGCACCGCCCACATCCTCACGCCCTCGGTGACCGCGCGCGGCATCCTCAACATGACGGCGGTCGCCGTCGTCGAAGCGCAGGAGCGCGCGGCCCGGCAGCAGCCGACGTTGTTTACGTAAGGGCGGCATCGGTGCTTGACCTCGCCCCTCTTGCGGGGAGGGGTCGAATTCGAGCGCAGCAACTCGTCTATTTCGACACTTTGCGTCGGGTCGGAGTCACCGTGCTGGCGGGAGCGGCCTCCGAGATCGAGAACGTCAGCCACGTGTTCCAGCCCGACGGCCGGTTCGCCGCGTCGAACTCGCCGTATCCTTTCAGGCCAAGAAATGCCTGATTGCTGCCGATCGGGAAAATATATCCGACCTGCGGACCGACACCGAAAACCCGCGAACGGAAGCCCCCGAGAACGGCGGGCTGCCCGGAATCGTCGGTAATCTGCTGATAGGCGTAGCCAACGAAGCCGACGAAGGCCTGCTTGGACAGGAACTGCGACACGCCCCAGTCCAGATGAAAATCGATACCGCTCTGGTATTGGGTGTCGGGATTCTTGAAATTGTAGGTAAAGCCGCCGACGCCCGAGAGCTCCGTGCCCGTCGCCGGGTTCAGATAAGTGTAGCCGCCGCCGAAATCGATGGCCCCATGGCCGATGCCGACATTGGCCAGCCGGTTGGGATTGTAGTCGCCGACGGGAATGTCGCCAGCAGCGTAGGCCATATAGTTGTGAACGCCGTTATTCCATTTCAGCTTAAAGGTCGGATAAAGATCGCCGTAGGAGACGAGCGCGTCTTCGAGAAATCCATTGCGTGTGGTGACGATCGGTCCGGCAGCTGCCGTCAACGTGCCGGCAAGGCTTGCAGAATTTCTACCGTAGACGCTCGCCAGCGTGGCCGACAATTGGCCACCGAGCACGGGCGTCGCAAACGTATAGGTCGGCGCGATGAACATCAGATCGGCCTGGCCACTCAAGGCCAGATTGAGATTGATGTTGACGGTCGGGGACAACCTCCCGACCTGAAATTCCCGTGCCGCAGCAGCCGCCCCCGACGCATTCACGCTTGTATGGTAGTAGATGGCGGCGATCGACCAGCCCGGTGTGGCGGGAGTGCCGGCGAGGCTCCCGTACAATCCCGGCAGCCAGAACGAAATTCCACTCTCGTCGGCACGGGCGATCTGCGAGGAAAGCAACGCAACGGCGGAGGTCGCGAGAACGGCGCTTAGCCGCGGGAATCCGGATCTGTGTGCCGATCTATCGCGTTGCATTGGTCGCCCCCCACGCTCGATCATGATGCCAGTTGATTCCCCAAGGCTTCCCGGCACAACACAAAGAGTGACCGACGGCGTCGATCCATTCCGCCTGAAGCTTTCATGTCACAATCGGCGGCGCGCAATTTCGATGTCGCGCGCCGACCGCTTCTTCAATCGGAAAGGCCCTTCTTCAATACCGCCGCTTTGCGGGCTTGTGCGGCGTCATCGCGATCGGCTCGCTTCATTTCTTTCTGCTCGATGGTCACGGCCTCGATCTTTCCGGTGAACTTGAACGGCACCTTGTAGGCCTCCGTGACCGGGGTGCCTTCGTCGGCACCGACATCGGCGCCTTCATCCGCGGAGAAGATGCAGCATTGGGTCTTGTCGATGCGGCCGGTCGCGATTGGCTTTCCATTGAACAGGATCGTACCGACGCCGCCCTTGCCGATGCCGCCGCCGTCATAGGCGAACTCGAAGCGCAGCGTGCCTTTACCCGCCGGCAGCGTCTGCTTGGCAGCCACCGTATAGCGCTGCAGCCCGAGGAAATTGTAGGTGTAGGTCGGCTTGCCGTCCTTGAGGTAAAGACTCCAGCCCCCGAACCGGCCGGCCTGGGCGATGATCACGCCATTGGCGCCACCCTTTGGGATGTCCAGATCGGCGGTAATGCTGTGCGACTGGTTCTTCAGACTGATGAAGACGTTCTCCGACATGCCGATCATTCCCTGGTGAACGGTCAGCGAGGTTCGGCCGGCCATCAGGTCGGGCCGGCCGACCATCGAGGCGATGACGCGCTCCTCCATCCGATCGTCAAGCGGCAGCACCTGGTACTTGACCGCTTCCTTGAGAAAGAGGCCCTGCATCTCCTTGAGCTTGTCGGGGTTCTTCGCGGCGAGATCGTTGGTCAGGCTGAAGTCTGATCGGGTGTCGTAGAGTTCCCAGACATCCTGTTCGAGCGGTCGTCGCGGCTTGCGTTCCCAGGCAGCCCTGTGAACCGTACCGGCGAGCCAGCCGTCGTTATAGATGGCACGATTGCCGAATATCTCGAAGTATTGGGTAAGATGCGTGCTCGGAGCCTTCGGATCGGCAAAACTATAGAGCATGCTCACGCCTTCGATCGGGGTCTGTGGCGTGCCGTCGACGCTCTTTGGCTCGGGCAGACCGGCTGCTTCAAGAATGGTCGGTGCAATGTCGATGACGTGGTGCCACTGCGAGCGCACCTCGCCCTTGGCCGCAATTCCCTTGGGCCAATGAATGACCATCCCGTTGCGAGTGCCGCCGTAGCTGGACGCAACTTGTTTGGTCCACGTAAAGGGCGTGTCGCCAGCGACCGCCCATCCGGCCGCGTAGTGACCATAGGTCGAAGGGCCGCCGAGTTCGTCGTAATGCTTGAGGATGTCCCGGACGCTTTCGCTGACACCATTGAAATAGGTCATCTCGCTGAACAGCCCGTTCATGCCGCCTTCGGCACTCGCACCGTTGTCGCCGACGACATAGAAGATCAGCGTATTATCGAGTTGACCGGTTGCCTTGACAGCGTCGACCAGCCGACCGATCTCCGTGTCGGCGTACTCGCCAAATCCGGCGAAGACCTCCATCTGCCGCGCGAACAGCTTCTTCTCGTCCGCGTTCAGCGTAGCCCAATCCTTGATTGCCTCGGGCTTCGGGGCCAGCCTTGTGCCGGCGGGTACCACGCCAAGCTTGATCTGTCGCGCCAGCGTTTCCTCGCGCAACGCATCCCAGCCTTGGTCGAACTTGCCCTTGTATTTGGCGATCCATTCCTTCGGGACTTGATGCGGCGCATGCGTCGCGCCCGGTGCGAAGTAGATGAAGAACGGCTTATCCGGGGTCAGCGATTTCTGGTAGCCCACCCAGTCGATCGCCTGGTTGGTCATGTCCGTCATCAGATGATAGTTCGGATCCGTCGACGGCTCGACCTGGGTCATTCCGTCATAGAGCAACGGCGCCCACTGGTTGGTCTCGCCTCCGAGGAAGCCGTAGAATTTGTCGAATCCAGAGCGGGTCGGCCAACGGTCGGTCGGTCCGGACGGGCTCACCTCCCATGCTGCGGTTTCGTGCGATTTGCCGAACGCCGCCGTGCTGTAACCATTGAGTCGCAGCATCTTGGCGAGCGGGGCGACGCTGTCGGGACGCTGCCCGGTCTGTCCGGGAAAAGCAGTCGCGGTTTCCGTGATCGAGCCCATGTTGTTCATGTGATGATTGCGGCCCGATAACAGCGCGGCGCGCGTCGGCGAACAAAGCGCCGTCGTGTGAAACTCGTTGTAGCGCAGTCCCGCATTGGCAAGGCTCTCCACCGTCGGCATGTGGATAGGCCCGCCGAACGCGCTCGACTGGCCGAAGCCCATATCGTCGATCAATACGATAAGCACGTTAGGGGCCCTGGCTGGAGCCTTGACCTCGAACCGCGCCGGAGGCGTTGCGTTGCGAGCGTCGAGCACCGTGCTGTGCGGATATTGAGGTTCGGGAATCGGCAAGTTCGAGCGATCAGTCGGAAGCACGACGCTCGCCGGCGCCGGCTGCTGGGCATTCGCCGGCTCCGCGAGCGCCCCGGCCGAAACAACGCACGTCAAGCTCAGTATGAAGAATGTTCGATGCAAATTCATGGTGAAATGCTCCCCGCATGAAACGTGCGCATCGTACAGCATTGCAGCCATTGCAGGATTGGGGTTTGATTCACATCAACGCGGCAAGGAGTACAGGAATCATTTGCATCAGCATCACTGACGTGTTCGCGGAGTGGACCGCCCGCAATTGCGAGCGATCTTGTCATCGCTCGGCGTCCAACTGCGATTGAGCTGCATCAAGACGCAGCTCGACTTAAGGGACCACTCTGGCCATTCCGAAACGAGGGAGGCCAATATGAAGTCCTCAATTGCGTTAGCTGCTGTTCTGGCAACCGCTGGATTCTTGGCCGCGAGCACCGAAAAGGCCGCTGCGGTCGTATACTGTCAATATGTCGAGTATCCCGTCGGCTGCATCGTCAGGCCCGGCGTCGTGCTGCGGCCGCGGCCGGTTGCACGAGCCGTAGTTGCCCCCGGCGTCGGTGCACCGGGCGTTGGAGTGCGGGCCGGAACGCCGATGAATCGTGGCGGTCCCGTGAACCGCGTCGGCAGGCGTTGAGGGTCCCAAGACTCCGATATCAATCATCAGGGCTGTTGGGAGAAAGACGTCATGAAGATTGCACTGCTGTCTTTGGCGATGCTTGGAGGTCAATTGGTGACCCCCGTAAGCGATCGCGTACCGAAGCTCAATGTCGAGGCCACCTGTAAGGCGACCGTCGCAACCGACAAGGCGATGGGCCTGGATCTGGCCCAGTCCTACGACGATTGCATGCGCGATGAGGATGCAGCGCAACAGCAACTGGCTTCCGTTTGGCTGGCCAATTCCGATCAGATCAGAAATCAGTGCGTAGGCGAAGCGACCGCGGGCGGAAGCGATAGTTACGTCGACCTGCTGACGTGCATGCAAATGACAGACCTCGCCAAATCGCTCGCCCCCGCGACCGCTCTCAGAGGCGCCAGCAAGAACCGGAATAAGAAATGAGGCCAGGACGCGACGCCGCGCTGGCCGAGACACTTTTGATCCGAGATTTGCTCCTTGACTTGATGATAAGGCGGCCGATCATACGTGCGGCGATCCCGATGCAGGGTGCTCGATCGCCACTTGGCGAGCGTTGAGGGGGCTGTCGTTGGCAGGCAAACGACGGAAATCCCGCATCAAAGCTGGATCACGGAAAATGGCTGCCGGTGGCGCCTCGCTGGCCGGGGCTGCACGAGCTGCCGGCGGCACGTCAGAAGCCATCCTCTCGTCGAAGCGCCATCTCTGGATTGTGACCGTCGGCGCAATTGCAGCCATCCTCGGTCTAGGTCTCGCTTTCCTCCTTCCCGGCATCAGTGGGCCAACGTCGGAAGCGCCAGCCACATCCGTCGCAACCTATGTCGGCAGCCAAGCCTGCGCCGGCTGCCACCAGGCCGAAGCCAAACTGTGGGACATGTCGCAGCACAAGGCCGCGATGGCGCATGCGACGGACAAGACCGTGCTCGGCGATTTCAACGACAAGAGCCTCGACCATTTCGGCGTGCATTCGCGCTTTTTCCGCGATGACGGAAGATTCATGATCGAGACCGACGGCTCCGACGGCAAGCTGGCCACGTTCGAGGTGAAATACACCTTCGGCGTCGAGCCGCTGCAGCAATACCTGGTCGAATTTCCAGATGGGCGAATTCAGGCCTTGTCACTCGCCTGGGATAGCCGACCGCAAGGGAAGGGCGGCCAACGCTGGTTTCATCTCCATCCCGATGAAGCGATCAAGCACGACGACGTCCTGCATTGGACCAAGCTGAACCAGAACTGGAATTTCATGTGCGCGGAGTGCCACTCGACCGGTCTGCGCAAGCACTACGACGCCGCGACGGATCGCTTCGCGACCACATGGGCGGACATCAGCGTCGGCTGCGAGGCCTGTCATGGACAGGGCTCCACTCACGCAGCCTGGGCGCGGCGCCAGCAGAGCTGGTGGCCGTTTGGCAAGCGTGAGGATTCGAGCAAGGGATTGCTGGTTCGGTTCGACGAACGGCTGAGCGCCACTTGGCCGATCGATCCGCAAAGCGGAAATGCGAAGCGTTCGGCCGCGCCGGCCGCGCTGCGAAAGGAGGTCGAGACATGCGGGTTATGCCACGCGCGCCGCGCCGGCTTCAGCGAGGATTGGGTACCAGGCCAGTCGCTGTCCCAGACACATGTCGTCGAGGCGCTGACGCGGACCACCTATCATGTCGATGGCCAGATCCGCGATGGGGAGGAACCCTATAACTATACGCCGTTCAAGCAGAGCAAGATGTTTGCCGCCGGCGTCACCTGCAGTGATTGTCACGAGCCGCACAGCGCAAAGCTCCGAGTCTCCGGCGAGGGCGTCTGCCTGCAATGCCATGCGTCCGAAAAATATGCTGATGCGAAGCATCGCCATCACGTCAACGTCGATCGGGCGCCGACCTGCATGTCGTGCCACATGCCGTCGCGCACCTATATGGTGATCGACCCACGTCACGATCACGCCTTCCGCGTTCCGCGACCCGATCTTTCGATCAAGCTGGAAACTCCGAACGCATGCAACGACTGCCATAGCGACAAGCCGGCCCAATGGGCCGCCGCCACGGTCGAACAATGGTTCGGGCCCGACCGGAAGGGTTTCCAAACCTATGGGCCGGCCTTCCGTGCAGCGCACAGCGACCAGGCCGACGCCGCCGCGCTGCTTGGCGTCTTGGCCGCAGACAAGATCGCACCGGCCGTGGCGCGCGCGAGTGCACTCGACGAACTCGCCTCCCGTATCTCTCCTGCGAATCTTGCGACCGCCCGGGAAGGCTTGGCCGATCCCGATCCCATGGTGCGGATCGGAGCTCTGGACATGCTGGAATCCGTGCCCACCAGCGAGATTTGGCCGCTGGCCTCGCCGCTGCTCGTCGATCCCGTGCGTGGGGTGCGGATCAGGGCGGCCTTGCTGCTCGCACCCGTTCCGACTGCAAGCCAGCCGGCACGCGATCGCGCCCACTTTGATCAGGCGGCAGGGGAATTTGTCGCGGCGCAGCGTGCCAACGCCGAACGCCCCGAGGCTCGCACCGCCCTTGGAAATTTCCTCGCCCTGCGCGGCCAGACGGGGGATGCGGAGATCGAGTACAAGTCTGCCCTCAGGATCAGCCCGCAATATGCGACGGCCGCGGTCAATCTGGCTGACCTCTATCGCCAGACCGGTCGCGACGGCGACGGAGAAGCTGTTCTCCGCCGAGCGATTGCAACTTCACCCGCCGACGCGGCCGCGCATCATGCGCTCGGCCTGACCTTGACCCGGCTGAAGCGGCCGGACCAGGCGCTCGCCGAGTTGCGCAGAGCAGCCGAACTGGAGCCGGGTCGCCCGCGCTACGCCTATGTCTACGCCGTGGCGCTGCATTCCGGCGGGCGGGCCGACGAGGCAATGAAGGTTCTGAACGAGGCTCTGAAAAGTCATCGCAACAACAGGGACGTGCTGTCGGCCCTGGTTTCATTCAGCCGCGCGGCCGGCGATGCAAAGGCGGCGCTGGGCTACGCCGAAATGCTCGGGGTCATCACGCCGGAGGATCGGACTCTGGCGGCGTTAATCGGGGAGATCAGGCGCCAGATCGACAGTCCGAACTAGGATGAGGCGCTCCAGGGGATATCTCCGCGAATCGACATGGCGACGGCCATTCGTGGAGACAGCGTCTCGCCGTCTCGCCGCTGCCGGCGAGCCCTCCTCCCACAAGGGGAGGGAGGTTCGTGTGCCTTGTCCCGTTGATTTGCTTGCACGTCGTAATTTACACGTTTGTAAACCTCAGGCGGACTCTTCATAATCCCGTCAGCGTCCCGCCCTTAAGCTTTGCCAAGAGGCCGATCATGCCAGCGTTCGTGACTTTCGGGCGGATCCTGTTCGCCGTGCTGTTCATCTACACGGGCGCGACCAAGCTCTTTGCCATCCAGGCGACGGCCGATTTCATTGCCACCAAGGTCGTGGTGCCCGACGTTGTCGCGCCCTACGCCAAGCAGATCGAGACGGCGACTGCCATGACCACGCCGCAACTGCTGGCGATCGCGGTCGGCGGGCTCGAGATCATCGCAGGCCTGATGATCGCATTGAATTTCGGCGCGCGGTTCTTTGCGATGCTGATGATCATCTACGTCGCGGTGGCGACCGTGCTGTTCGATGATTTCTGGAATCAGGCGCCGCCCGACAATGCGAAAATGGTGGTCGACGCGCTGAAGAACCTCTCGATCATCGGCGCCTTGTTCATGCTGATGGGATACGGCCGCACCACGCGTCCGGCCGAAGCGGCCTACGGGGATGTGTAGCGATCAATCCGGACGCGGGGGGCGGGTCGGTGCGCGCTGCTTGCGTCTTGCCGACGCGCGGCAGACGCCGGTCGCCGGCGCTGCGGTGGCCGGCGACGCGCCGGTTTATGCACGACGAAACGGCAGGATACGTAGCGGTATCGAAATGCCGGTACTGTGCATGGGGTTGTTTTCGCGTTTTTAGGTGGAGCCCCCGGCCGGGCGCCACGGCGTCACGGTCACCCCATGCGCCGCGTCGAGCAGATAGGGCGCATCCGGCTTCATCCCGTGTGACGACAGCACCTCGTGCGGCGTCTGTTCGGGCACGCCGACGAAACAGCCTTCGCCGCCGGGCAGGCGCACATGCGGCGCTTCCGACAGCCAGAACGTATCGTAGCGGTCCATGAAGATCTCGAACACGGCGGGGCCGCCGATGATGGCGACCATGCCGGAGGCGACGTCGGCAAAGGCGCAGGCCTGCTCGAAGCTCGCATGTTCCGGATTCCACAGCGTCGCGTTCGGCATCTCCGGATCGACGGCGAGCGCCTTGATCTTGCGGGTGAGGATGAGGCGTTTGCGCTTCGGCGAGTTCGGCTGCTGCTCATGCGAATTGCGGCCGTGCACGATCAGCGCCGCGCGATCGAGCGCCTGCTCGAAGAACAGCTTGTCGCCCTCGAACTTCAGGCTGTCGGGCATGACATGGCCGGCGTCGGCGAGCATGCCGTCCGCCGAGACGATGACGTAACCTTCGATACGGAAAGACAATTGCCGTCTATTCGGAAACGGTCGTCACCACGGAATTCACCGGGCGCTGGCTCACCGTCGGCAGCTTGGCGTCCTTGAGCAATTCCTGGTCGTATTCGGGCAGCGACGAGGCCGGGAATTTGGCGCGCATCGCCACCACCTTGTAGCCCCCGGCCTTGAGGCGCTTGAGCAGTTCGGGCAGGGCTTCAGCAGTGTGCTTCTGGAAGTCGTGCATCAGGATGATGCCCTTGCCCTTGCTGTCGAGCTTCTTCATCACGGTTTCGACCACCTTCTCGGGTTTGGAGGCCTTGAAGTCGAAGGAGTCGATGTCGCAGGAGAAGATCGCGGTGTTGCGGTTGCCGAGATAGGTGACCATTTCCGGCGGATGCTGCAGCGCCGGGAAGCGGAAGAACGGTGAGGGCGAGATGCCGCCGAGCGCCCACTTCACTGCGGAGAGGCCCTTCTCGATCTCTTCCTTGCGCTGTGCCTCGGTGAGCTTCTTGTTGTTGAGGTTGGCGTGCGACCAGGTGTGGGTGCCCACGGTATGGCCGGCGGCGTAGACCTGCTTGAGGATCTCCGGCTCGTAGGTCGCGTGCTTGCCGATCGAGAAGAAGATGCCGGTGGTGCATTCGTCGGCGAGCGCCTTCAGCACCGCGGGCGTGTTCTTCGGCCAGGGGCCGTCGTCGAAGGTCAGCACGACCTCCTTGTCGCGCAGGAAGTCGAGCTCCTTGAAATGCTCGAAGCCGAAGCCGGGACCGCCCGTGGTGTCGATCTCGACGGTGCGGGCGACGCCGAGCGCGCCTTGCGTGGTGCAGGCCGCGCGCGCCGGTTGCGGCGCCTGCTTGGGCGGGGGCGGGTTGACGAAGCCTGCGGGCGCGGCGGCTGCCGCGGGAGCGGCTGCAGGAGCTGCAGCCGGCGTTGCTGCGGCCGGCGTCGCCGCCGGTGCGGCTTGCGTCGCAGCTGCGGGCTTCGCCGGGGTCTGCGACCATGCTGCGCCGGTCATCGCAACCGACATCGCGCTTGCCAAAATCAGTCCTGCCGCCACACGCATGGTGTTGTCCTCGAGATTGATCCCGTTGTTCCGCCGTGGCTTTTCGCCTCCGGCAAAACCATCCTGCCCCAAACGATCCTAGCCTAGATGGTGGGCCCTCGCCATTGCAACGGCTGTTTGGCGCCCCGCCACAATTGTGCCCAACCGCGTTGAGCCCCGAGCATCAGCTGTCGGCCAGCGCCTTGGCGATGGCCGTCTTGACCCGTGTGTCGGCCGGCTCGATCGCGGATGGAAAGACCTCGGCGATATAGCCGTCGCGGCCGATCAGGTATTTGTGGAAGTTCCAGCGCGGAACTTCGCGGGGGCGAGCCTCGGCCGCCCATTTGTAGAAAGGATGCGCCTTCGCGCCGACCACGACCGCCTTGGCCGTGATCGGAAAGGTAACACCATATTGGTGGTGCGCCGTCTGCGTGATCTCGCTGGTGCCGCCGGGCTCCTGACCGCCGAAATCATTCGAGGGTACGCCGATCACGGTGAGCCCGCGTTCGCGAAACTCGTTCCAGATCTCCTGCAGGCCGGCATATTGCGGCGTGTAGCCACAGAGCGAGGCGGTGTTGACTACCAGCAGCGGCTTGCCGGTGAACGCGGCCAGACGGATGTCGTCACCGGACAAGGCGGGGAAGGAGAAGGCATAGGCCGGGATCCGGCTCATGCCATTCTCGGCCAACGCACGCGTTGCCGGCGCCAGCGTGCCGGCCAGCATCGCGGTGAGCACGGACCTGCGATTCATCATGACGCGTCCCCCGAAATGATCCAAGGGGCATGTTACTCCGCGGTTGCGAGGCGCCTCGTCAACACCGCGTTATCGGGCGCCGGTCAAGCGGCTAGTACAGGCGGACGATGAAGTCGGTGCCTTCGCCGGTCTCGCCCTGGTTGATGCCCTGGTCGGAGATGATGATGGAGCCGCCCGATGTCAGCATCTCGTTGATCTTCGCCATGGTGTCGGCGGGGATCGAGATGCGGTCGAGGGCTTCGGCCGGACTGTCGGGCGTGACCACGGGCTTGGTAGTCGCGGGCTTGGCGGCCACAGGGATCACGGCAACGCCACCCTTGCGGCGCGTAAGGCGGCTGTCGTCCTCGCGTGCTGCGGAGCGGGCGGAGACGGGCAGCGACACCACCGACCAACGCAGGGCGTTGGTATCGGTCTTGTCGAGCTCGGCGGTGAAGATATGCGTGCCGAGCGGCCGGTCGCTCGTGGCGATCGTGATCGGGACCTCGAACAGCGGCGCAAAATTCTGCCGCACGTAGAGCTTGGAATCCTTGCGGCTGATGAAGACGGCGATCTGGCCGGCCCGCTTGGGTGCGTCCGGCTTTGCGGCCGGCGCCGGTTCGGCGACGCGGCTCTCGTCTTTCTTCGGCTCGGGCGAGGCGGCGACCGCAGGTGCCCGTGCATCGGGTGTCTTCGCGGACTCCGCGGCTTCCGCCTTGACCGGTTCAGACTTGGTCGGCTCGGATTTGGCCGGCTCGGATTTGACGGCCTCGACCTTGTCGGCGGGCTTGTCCTCGTTCGCCGGCTTGACGGCTTCGTCCGACTGGGGCTTGGCCGCATCGGATGCCTCGGCCGTCTTGGCCTTGTCGGCTGGAGCTGCGGCTTCCTCGTGGGCGGCCGCATTGCCCGTGGTCACGTCCGACATCACGGTGTGGCCGACGGAGGCGCGCAGCTCGAGCACGCCGTCGGCGCTGGCGGTCTTCGTTTCGACCGGCTTGGCGTCGGCGGCTTTGGTGTCCGCGGCGCCCTTGTCGGCCTTGTCGCCGACATTGGTCTGCGGCTCGAGGCTGACGGCGGGCTGCGGCGGCACGCGCGACGAGGCGAGCAGGGGATGGGAGAAGCTGTGCGGCGTCATCTCACCGGGCGCGACGATGACGCGCGCGCCCATCTTGGTCCAATTCCACATCTTCATCGCGAACGACATCGGCATGCGGATGCAGCCGTGCGAGGCCGGATAGCCCGGGAGCACGCCGGCATGCATGGCGACGCCGGACCAGGTGATCCGCTGCATATACGGCATCGGCGCGCCGCTATAGATGTTGGAGTGGTGGAATTTGTGCTTCTGGATGACGCTGAACACACCCATCGGCGTCGAATGGCCCTTCATGCCCGTCGACACCGGCGATTCCGCGAACACACCGTTGCTGTCGTAGACGGTGACTTTCTGCCGTTCGATCGAGACGACGATGACCAGCGGCCCCTGCGGCTTGGTGCCGGCTTCCTTCTCGGCGACGACCTCTTTCTTGCCGGTCGCGCTGCGCTTCTGCGGCTTCTGGCGCGGTATCTCGGGATGCCGGTCCTGCCGGGCGTAGTAGGATCCGTCAGAATAATCCGTCCAATAATAGAATGCTGCGTCTGCCTGGCTGGTCGCGCCAATCGCACCCGCCGCCGTCAAAATGGCGACCTGCCAAAGCCGCGCCGGCTTGGCAGCAAAACCCGACCCGTTCACGCTGTTCATCCTCGAATCCATAATCCAAATCAGACGTTAGTCTCGCAGAGGGGATACGCGTTCACCAGCAGGGCGGTTCTGCCGTCAGCTACTTTTGTCCAACTCGTAGCAAAAAAGCCTCACGGAGCGGTAAACGGCGGCCGCGCCTGCCTGCCGTCGTCTTCCTGAGCGGTGGGGCGATGCCTACATTGTGGGGACTTGTTATCGGAGAACTTCATGTCATCTCGTTTCCTCGGTCTTTCCGGCATCCGCTTGAAAGGCTTTGCTTTCTTCCTCCTGGCTCTGGCCCTGCCGACGGCGTCCGCTCAGGCTGCCGACGAGCCCGATCTGATCTTCCGCCGTTCCACCGTGTTCAAATGGATGAGCCCGAACGACAAGCTCGCGACCTATGGTCTCGACGACCCCGAGGTCGAGGGCGTCGCCTGTCATTTCACGGTGCCGGAGAAGGGGGGCTTCAAGGGCTGGCTGGGTCTTGCCGAGGAGGTCTCGGACATCTCACTGGCCTGCCGCCAGGTCGGGCCGATCAAGTTCAAGAACAAGATGGAGCAGGGCGACGACATGTTCCGCCGGCGCCGCTCGCTGTTCTTCAAGAAAATGCAGATCGTGCGCGGCTGTGACGCCAAGCGCAACGTGCTGGTCTACATGGTCTATTCAGACAGGCTGATCGAGGGCTCGCCGAAGAACTCGACCTCGACCGTGCCGATCATGCCGTGGGGACCAGCGGATGCGAACGTCCAGAAGTGCGGTGAATTCTTCACGCAGTGACCCGTTTGCGCGTCACTCGGTGACAACAGCGCAACTGGCCTGCGGTTTGACAAGATGCGAGCCGGTCAGCCGCACGAATGCCTGTGGCGCGGCCTCGAAGCCGCGACCGGACTGCAGCGACATCGCGCCGGCCGAGGCGACGTGGTGTGGTCGTTGAACTCTGCGGTCCGTCCGTTGGTCCGTCTCGCGCGGCGTTGCGCGATCCTGCGTCGTCATGGCCATCCCTCAACTGAATGCGTCCGGTGATTCCGGCGTCTCGGATTCGATGGCTTGGGTCGCAGCCGCAGCGCCCCCGGTTCGACAGGACCCAGCCATCGTTCGTCACTCTCTTGAACAGAAAAACGTAAAATGCGTGTGAAGCACGCAAGGCGGGACCGTGACGGCGGCGGCGCGCGATGCGGTCGCGCCGCCGAACCGGAACCGGGCAGGTCGCCTCGATCGCCGGCGAGATCGGATTGAAATGATTGGCAGTTTTCGAGAATTGTGTCGTCGCCTCGGACCGGACGAAACAATTCTCACGCAAGATGAAACCATTTTGCGCTTCTGGCGCATCACGCGCGAAACCGCCCATGGTTATCAGTTCCACAACGACGACGGCGCCTCGCCGGCCACGGAATTCGGAGACAAGACCATGCGCGCGCTCAGCTTCATCCTTGCTTTCGGATTCGTGATCGTCGGCTCCTCGTTCGCGGGTGCGCCGGACGGCAATCTTCCCGGCGTCGGCACCTTCCAGTACAGCGGCTCGCCGATCACGACCGCGAGCTCGCAGCCGATCATGGTTGCCGCGCGCTTCTGATCGACAACAAGAGAATCAGCCGATAAAGGCCGTCATGCTCGTCCGATTTTGCGCCGCTGCGTTCGTAACCCTTCTGACGATCAATGCCGCCGAGGCGCAGGTGCGCGCGCCCTCGCGGTTACCGGATCCCCGCAGCGAGTTCGTGCGTCAGTGCGCACCGCGGATGATTGGACGGTGGGAGCATCCCGAGGAAGTCTGCGGCTGCCTGCACGATCACGCCGCGGCCGCGGTCGAGGATCGCGACCTGCGCGAGGCGCTGTTGCGCGGCATCAGCGAGACCGGTGTGCCCACGATCGAGACCGACTGGGTGCCGACTTCCAAGCAAAGCGAGATCGGTCCGACCTTCACCAAGATCGCCAAGCCGACCTTGCAGTGCATGTTCGACCCGGCGAAGCAGTAGTTACTTCGTCTTCGGACCGTAGCGCTGCACGCAAGTGGCGGTACGCACGACGCCCTTGTCGGACATCCGCGCCCCGCGCACTTCCTTGACCTGTCCGGCGGGACAGGTTCCGTCATCCACCTGAACGCGCTGCCCCAGCTTGAGGTCGACGATGTCCTGCTCGCGTCCGACCGTGGTGGCATGCGCCGTCGCGGCAAGCGCGATGGAGATCAGGAACGCGAGGCTGGTCGTGCGGCGTAGCGGCATGGTGAGGTCTCGGCGGCGATGCCGCAATGTAGGCATCGGCCCGCGATTCTCATAGTGATCGTTCGTTATGCCCGCCGCGCCGACTTGTTCCGAGTGCGCAGGGCTGCGCGCGATTCTCGCGCCAACTGTTCCGCGGAGGCGATGAGTTGTGGAACCGCATGCCCGGAAAATCCCAGCACGAAGCCGGGCAGAGGGCGCGCGCGCAAATAGGTGTCGGCCAGGAGCCAGCCTTCCGCACCGGCCGCCTGCTTGGCTTGCGCGGCCACGGACAGATCGACCGAGGGATCGAACCGGGCGACCAGATGCAGGCCTTGTGACGGCACCGGCACCGACAGCGCGCCATCGGATGCGGCCTCCAGCGTCTCGGCCAGCACGTCCCGGGCCTCGCGATAGAGCTTTCGCACCCGCTTGAGGTTTGCGGCGAACGCGCCCGAATTGAGCATGTCGGTCACCGCGCCTTCCATCAGCGTGCCGGGGAAGCGGTCGAGCGCCGCGCGCGCAGCCGTCACATCAGCGATCAGGCGTTCGGGCAGGGCGCAATAGCCGATGCGCAGGCCCGGAAACAGCGTCTTGGCGAAGGTGCCGAGATAGATCACGCGCTGGAGACGGTCGATGCCGGCGAGCGACATCAGCGGAGCGCCGTCATAGCGAAACTCGCTGTCGTAATCGTCCTCCAGCACGAAGGCGCCGGCCTGCTTGGCCCAGTCCAGAAGCTCGAGCCGCCGCGACATCGACATCTGCACGCCCAGCGGAAACTGGTGTGACGGCGTGACATAGGCCGCGCGCGCAGACGGCGCAGCGGAGCGGCCCTTGGCGACCCGCATGCCGTGCTCGTCGACAGGAACGGGCACGGCGCGATAGCCGCAATGCGCGATGGTCTTTCGCGCGATGGGATAACCTGGGTCCTCGCACCAGATCTGGTCGCCCGCTTTCAGGATCGCGCTCAGCACGATGCGCAGCGCGTGCAGTGTGCCTGACGTAATCACGATCTGATCGGGATCGCAGCGCAGCCCGCGCGCCGACAACAGATGATCGGCGATGGCCGCACGCAGCTCTCGGCTGCCGCGCGGATCGCCATAATGCAGATGCTCCGACCCGAACGCGCGCATGCGGCGGCCGACATAGCTGCGAAAACGCTGCAATGCACGTTCGTCGATATGGGTGCAACCGAGTGCGAAAGCGCCTTGTCGCGGCGCTTCGACCGCGACCTTCGGCTTGCGCGGCACGGCCGCGCGCGCAGGGATCCGTGCGGCGACGAAGGTGCCGGAGCCGACTTTGGCCTCGGCAAAGCCGTCGGCGATCAGGCGTTCATAGGCGATCACGACGGCGTTGCGCCGAAAGCCGGCCTGCTTCGCCAGCGTGCGCGACGGCGGCAGAGGCTCTCCGGGCTTGACCAGGCCGGAGACGATCATCTCGCACAGCGCCTGATAGAGCCGTTGCGCGGCGGAGGCGCCGGCCGTGACGTGCGGGCCGGTGAGGTCGAGCGGCAGCTCGGTCTTTGTCGGCAAGGAAGTCTTGGCCGGCGGGGGCATGGAATTGGTCGGAATCTTTTGCATGGAATTGGAACTATCGCAGACCAAATGCGTCGCTACAACTGCTCCAGATCTTCCAATCCGATCAGGAGCAGCCGTGAGCCAGGCCGAGACTTCGAATTCCTATCCGACCTCCGCGCGCAACCAGGTGAAGCGCCGGCACGACCGCGGCTTCTACGATCACGAGACCGTTCATCGCATCCTGGATTCCTCGATGCTTTGCCACGTCTCCTACGTGATCGACGGCCAGCCCTATTGCACGCCGACCTTCTTCTGGCGCGAGGGCACGAAGCTGTACTGGCACGGCTCGAGCGCCAGCCGCATGCTGCGCAACCAGACCAAAGGCGAGCGCGTGTGCCTGACGGTCGCACATCTCGACAGCCTCGTTCTGGCACGCTGCGGCTTCAACCATTCCGCCGACTATCGCGCGGTGATGGCGTTCGGCACAGCCTATCTCGTCACCGACCCCGAGGAGAAGGAGCGGGCAGTGATCGCGATGGTCGACCGCTTCTTCCCGGATCGCACCGCGGGCCTCAGAGCGAGCAACACCCAGGAGATCAAGGCGACGTCCTTCATCGCGATGGAGATCGAGGAGGCCTCGGCCAAGATACGCGCCAAGGGTGTCGCTGACGACGACGAGGATTATGCGTTGCCGATCTACGCCGAGCGCATTCCGGTGCGCACCGTGCTCGGCGCGCCGGAGCCGTGTCCGCGCCTGCTCGACGGGGTGAGCCGCCCTGCGACGCTGAATGGCTATTCGGAAGGCCGACTGCTCGAAGATGCATTGCGGGATGCATATTTTGTGGAGTACCCGAACGGCTGAAATCGGCTAGCTTGCGCACTCCTTGGAAACCGTTGGAATGCCTGGAGTTGCCTGATGAATGCCGAAACGCAGCAGAGGATTCTCGACGCCGTCGATGCCGGCTTCGAGGCCCAGCTTGCCACCACACGCGATTTCGTCGCGATCCCTTCGACCCGCGGGGCGGAGGGGCCGTGCCAGGACATGATCGGCGACCTCTTGCGCCAGCGCGGCTACGAGGTCGACGACTGGCATATCGATGTCGACGATCTCAAGGATCTGCGCGGCTTCGGCCCGATCGAGCATGATTTCTCCAAGGCGCGCTCGGTGGTGGGCACCTACCGTCCGCAAACGAATGGCGGCAAATCGCTGATCCTGCAGGGCCACTGCGACGTGGTGCCCGCCGGTCCCCTGGAATTGTGGGAGACGCCGCCGTTCTCGCCCGTCATCAAGGACGGCAAGATGTTCGGCCGCGGCGCCTGCGACATGAAGTCAGGCACCATCGGTGCGCTCTATGCGCTGGATGCGATCAAAGCCGCCGGCTTCAAGCCCACCGCGCGGATTCACTTCCAGTCCGTCATCGAGGAGGAGAGCACCGGCGTCGGCGCCCTCTCGACGCTGCAGCGCGGCTACCGCGCGGATGCTTGCTTCATTCCGGAGCCGACCGGCGGCAAGATGGTACGCTCGCAGGTCGGCGTGATCTGGTTTCGCCTGCGCGTGAAGGGGCATCCGACACATGTCGCCTTCGCCGGCTCCGGGGCCAATGCGATCATGGCGGCCTATCATCTGATCCATGCGCTGCAGAAGCTCGAGATCGAATGGAACGAGCGGGCGAAGGCGGACAAGCATTTCAAGACGCTCAACCATCCCATCAATTTCAACCCCGGCATCATCAAGGGCGGCGACTGGGCCTCCAGCGTGCCGGCCTGGTGCGACGTCGATTGCCGGATTGCGGTGCTGCCGGGCTGGTCGATCGCCGATCACCAGAAAGAGATCATGGCCTGCGTCGCGGCCGCCGCGCGCAACCATCGCTTCCTCGCCAACAATCCGCCGGAGATCGAATGGTCGGGCTTCCTGTCGGAAGGCTATGAGCTGACGGACGCCGCGGCGCCGGAGGCCGCGTTCGGCAAGGCATTCGGCAAGGTCTATGGCGGCGCCGTCGAAGACCTCGTCTTCACCGCGCTCACCGACACACGCTTCTACGGCCTCAACCACGGTATCCCGAGCCTCTGCTTCGGCGCCAGCGGCGGCGAGATGCACGGCTTCAACGAATATGTCGATCTGGACTCGCTGAAGAAAACCACCAAGGCGATGGCGCTGTTCATCGCGGAGTGGTGCGGGGTGGAGAAGGCGTAGCGGTCACCTCAGGCACAGCGCTCCTAGGTTGGGCAAAGGCGCACTTGTGCCGTGCCCACCACCTTCCTCGATTTCGTGCGGGTGGTGGGCACGCTTTGCTTTGCCCGTCCTACGGCGTCTCGGCTGGAGCGCCATCTGCCCGAAACACGTGCTTCGCCAAATCCTTTAAGCTTAAAAGAAAGACTAGGATGCCGGTCTGTCCGGTGGCAGACTGGCGCTCAGCCCGCTGAACGAGTCCCAGGGAGACACGATGCGCGATTGGGATGATGCTTATGCCAATTCGGCCCATATCCCGGGCTCGGACAAGATGCCGGCGCAATGGGCGGAGCAAGCGGCGGCTTACCGGGCCGGGCTGACAAATTTTCGACCCGACATCGCCTATGGCGCCGGTGAGCGCCAGAAGCTGGACTTGATCCTGCCCGACGGCCACAGCAAGGGCCTCGTCGTCTTCGTCCATGGCGGCTACTGGATGCGCTTCGACAAGTCGACCTGGACCGATCTCGCGGAAGGCGCGCGTCATCACGGCTGGAGCGTGGCGCTGCCGAGCTACACGTTGACGCCGGCCGCCCGCATCAGCGACATCACCGCCGAGATCGCCGCCGCGATCGCGAAAGCGGCTTCACTCGTCGCAGGGCCAATCCGGCTTGCCGGCCACTCCGCCGGCGGCCATCTCGTGATGCGCATGCTGTGCGACGACAGCCGGCTGGAGCCCGCCGTCTATAATCGCATCGCCGGCACGCTCTCGATCAGCGGTCTGCATGATCTGCGTCCGCTGCTCAAGACCAGGATGAACGAGACGCTGCGCATGAGCATGGAGGAGGCCACCCTGGAGAGCGCAGCGCTGCATCTACCGCGCGGGCATTCGCCCGTGACCGCCTGGGTGGGGGGCGTCGAGCGGCCCGAATTCATCCGCCAGTCAGACCTGATGGCCAACATCTGGACCGGCTTCGATGTGCCGACGCGCCTCGTGGTCGATCCCGGGCTGAACCATTTTACAGTGATCGACGGACTGAAGGATCCGGCTTCGCCGATCACCGCGCGCCTGATCGGCCTCGACTGAGCAAAGCCGGGGAAGATCGATCGAAAGGGCCTGTCCATGACGTCCAGCGACTACGATCCTGCCAGCGAAGGCGCCGAGACCGATTTCGCCCGCCGTATGTCCTATGGCGACTACCTGGCGCTGGATGCGATCCTCGGCGCGCAGCACCCGCTCTCGGAAGCGCATGACGAGATGCTGTTCATCATCCAGCATCAGACCACGGAGCTGTGGATGCGCCTTGCCATTCACGAGCTCAGTGCTGCGCGCCGCGCCATCGCCAGAGACGAAGTGTCGCCCGCCATGAAGATGCTGGCGCGGATGTCGCGGATCTTCGAGCAGCTCAACAACGCCTGGGACGTGCTGCGCACGATGACGCCGAGCGAGTATACGCGCTTCCGCTCGCAACTCGGACAATCCTCGGGCTTCCAGTCGCGGCAATACCGGCTGATCGAATTCCTGCTCGGCAACCGCAACCACGCCATGCTGAAGCCGCACGCGCACGATGTCGAGACGACGAAGCTGCTCGAGGCCGAACTCGCAACGCCCAGCCTCTATGACGAGGTGCTCAGGCTCGCCGACCGCAACGGGCTCAGGATGCCGGCAGCGGTGCTGGCGCGCGATGTTCGCGAAACGCACAGCTTCAACGAAGGCGTGCTGCAGGCCTGGCGTGTGGTCTACGAGGCGCCGGAGACGCATTGGATGCTGTACGAGCTCGCCGAAAAGCTGGTCGACTTCGAGGATTATTTCCGCCGCTGGCGCTTCAACCATGTGACGACGGTCGAGCGCGTGATTGGCTTCAAGCGCGGCACCGGCGGCACCGGCGGGGTCAGCTATCTCAAACGCATGCTGGAGGTAGAGCTCTTCCCCGAACTCTGGCGCGTCCGCACCATTCTGTAGAAATGCCCAAGAAATATCCATGACCAGATATCGCGTCTATGACGACACCAAAGCTCTGTTCCACTTGCCCGATGGCGTGATCTATCTCGACGGCAATTCGCTCGGTGCGCTGCCCCGCGGCGTCGCCGAGCGGGTCAACCGCGTGATCACGACCGAGTGGGGCCATGAGCTGATCCGCGCCTGGAACACCGCGGGCTGGTATGTCCAGCCGCGCCTACTCGGCGATCGCATCGCACGGCTGATCGGTGCGGAAGCCGGCTCGGTGATGGTCGGAGACACGCTGTCACTGAAGGTCTATCAGGCGCTCGCCGCCGCGCTGGACATGAACGCATCCCGCAAGATCGTCCTGTCGGACACCGGCAACTTTCCGACCGATCTCTACATGGCCGAAGGCCTGATCGAGACACTTGGGCGCGGCCATCAATTGCGCTTGGTGGCGCCGGAGGAGATCGAATCCGCGCTGTCGGAGGATGTCGCGGTGCTCTACATCACCGAGGTCGACTATCGCACCGGCCGCCGCCACGACATGGCGGATCTGACCGCGAAGGCGCATGCGCTCGGCATCGTCACCGTCTGGGATCTCGCCCATTCCGCCGGCGCGCTGCCGGTCGATCTTGCCGCGTGCGGCGCGGATTTCGCGGCGGGCTGCACCTACAAATATCTCAACGCCGGTCCCGGCGCGCCGGCCTTCCTTTACGTCGGCCCGCGCCACGCCGGCACGGCGCGGGCGGCGCTGTCGGGCTGGATGGGGCACGCCAAGCCGTTTGCGTTCGAGCTGGCCTATGCCGCCGCCGGCGGCGTCGAGCGCATGCGCGTCGGTACGCCTCCCGTACTCGCGATGGCGGCGCTGGAGGCTTCGCTCGACATCTGGGACCGCGTCGACATCGCGGAGGTCCGCGCCCGCTCGCTGGCGCTCGGTGACTTGCTGATCGCCGAGGTCGAGCGCCGCTGCCCGTCCTTGAGGCTGGTCACTCCGCGCGCGCATGAGCACCGCGGCTCGCAGGTTTCCTTTGCCTTCGACGGCGGTTACGCCGCCATGCAGGCGCTGATCGCACGCGGGGTCATCGGCGATTTCCGTGCGCCTGACATCATGAGGTTCGGGATCACGCCGCTGTACATTGGCGAGAGCGAGATCGTGCGGGCGGCGGAGATCATCGAGGAGGTGATCGCAGGCGAGGTGTGGCGACGGCCGGAATATCAGGTCGTGAACGCGGTGACGTGAAAATATATCGTCGTCACTCTTCTATCACCGTCACCCTGAGGTGCGAGCCTGGCGGTGCGAAGCGTCGCTGGGCGAGCCTCGAAGGGCGATGGCCCGGCTCCATCGGGGCCGTTCATCCTTCGAGGCTCCTCATGCGACGCGTTGCGTCCCATGCCTCGCACCTCAGGATGACGGGGTAGGCAGTTTCGAATCCCGCCCCCACAATGCCGACACGATCGCATCCAGCCCATCCGTCAGCGCCGCCGGCCCAGGCTGAAGGATGACCGGCGACTTGATCTCCACGATGCGATTGCCGCGCACGGCGGGGATATCGCCCCATCCATGGCGCGCGCAAATGCGGGCAGGGACGACCTTCTTGCCGCACCATGAGGCGAGGATGAGGTCGGGCGCGGCCTCGCGCACCGCCTCTGCCGAGACGATGCGGTCCTTGGCCGCCTGCTGGCGTCGCAGCTCGGCAAAGACATCCGTACCGCCGGCGATCTCGATCAATTCGGAGACCCAGCCGATCCCGGAGATCAAGGGATCGTCCCACTCCTCGAAATAGACCCTTGGCCGCGGCGAGGGGCGGGGCATTGCGGCAATCGCCGCCAGGCGCTGCTCCAGGCCTTGCACGAGGCCCTCCGCGCGCTCCGTCGCACCAACCAGTGCGCCGAGCATGCGGATCATCGCAAGGATGCCGGCGACGTCGCGCTGGTTGAAAACGTGGACATCCACGCCAGCGCGCACGAGGTCGGCGACGATGTTGGCCTGAAGGTCGGAGAAGGCCAGCACCAGATCGGGTTCCAGCGCCAGGACCTTCGGAATGTCCGCCGAGACGAACGCGGAGACGCGCGGCTTCTCGCGCCGCACCTGCGGCGGTCGAACCGCATAGCCGGAGACGCCGACGACGCGGTCCTGCTCACCGAGCAGATACAGCGTCTCGACGGTCTCCTCGGTCAGGCAGACGATGCGGCGGGGCGGGAAATGGCGCATGGACCGAGCCTATGCACAATGTCCGCGCCGATGTCAGCCCGGCCATGACCTCGGACGTCATTGCCTTGCCGCGCGAAGCAATTCACGTTGAGGCAACAAGGAATTGGGAGGAGATCTGATGACGCCGCTGGAGAAACTTAAAGCGATGAAGATGCCGTTCGCCGAGCTCAAGGGCGTCGAGTTCATCGAGGCCGGGAAGGACCGCGTGGTGGCGCGGATGACGGTTCGGCCCGACCTCTGCACGCTGCATCACACCATCCATGGCGGCGCGGTGATGGCGCTGGCCGATTCCGTTGGCGCGGCCGCGACCGTGATCAACCTGCCTGAGGATGCCAAGGGCACCACCACCCTGGAGAGCAAGACCAATTTCATCGGCGGGGCGAAGGAGGGAACCACGGTCGTAGCCACCGCGACCCCGGTCCATCGGGGCCGGCGGACCCAGGTCTGGACCACCCGGCTGGAAACCGAGGACGGCAAGCTGGTGGCCGTGGTGACCCAGACCCAGTTGGTCCTGTAAGACTACGGAGCTTTGATTTTATTAACGAATTAGTCGCTCCCGATGCCGTTAAGTTAGGCAGGTTCCCGTCTTGAAAAATATGGTGCGATGCACAATATAGGGATCCTAGGGATTCGAACGCCTCCTCGAGGGACACCAAGAGGAGTTTTGACGTGGTACTTGAAGAGACCGTTCGCACCGCCCCTGGCTATGTGCGGACTTTGATCCAGCAGGAAGAATTGCCGCTCCTGCGTGATCACCTGCTGCGGCTCGATGCTGGAAGCCGGCACGACCGTTTCAACGGTTATCTCGACGACAGCTTCATCGAGCGTTACGCCGCCCGCTGCGCCGAGGACGGCACCGTGATCGTTGCCTATATCGTCGACGGCGTGGTCCGCGGTGCGGCCGAGCTGCATCCGCCGGAAGGCGAGGCCTTGCCTGAGGTCGCCTTCAGCGTGGAAGCCTCCGCGCGACGCCAGGGTGTCGGCACCGTGCTGTTCCGCCGCCTGATCGCGGAGGCCCGCTGGAAAGGCTACAAGCGGCTGCGCATCACAACGGGTGCGGAGAATCACGCGATGCGGGCGCTCGCCAGGAAGTTCGGGGCGCATCTGGCTTTCCGCCATGGCGAATCGACCGGTACGATCGATCTCGCCAGGACACCCGAAGCGGAGCTCGCCGATCTCGCGGCTTCGCCATTCGCGGCCGGTCGCGCGCTTCTCAGCCTCAACTCGACCTGCTGGAAGATCATCTCCAGCATGTACGACAATCGCGCCGCCTGACCTCAAAAAAGGCGGATGGAATCAAAAGAAGCGGACCGGCATCGCCGGTCCGCTTCTTTATTCCGCAGGTCGTGAAGTGAACGCTTTAGAGCGTTTTTCGAGCGAAGTGGACACCGGTTCGCGTGAAGAAAACGCGTCAAAACAAGAATCTAGAGCTTCGGTTCTGATTCAATCAGAACC